>JAIRZS010000037.1 GCA_031267115.1 Treponema sp. | reverse complement strand
AGCCGATAAGCCTGCGGAATCCGTCATAGTCAATTTCCCCGCTGTCCTTCATCGGGGTAACCAGCGCGGTATAAGCGCCCTTGAATTCTTTCATAGCCATATCCCTGCCTGCCTTTTTTCCGGTTTTAATGGCTTAAAGGATAGCGGAACAGGGGTTTCCTGGCAAGACGGCTTTTTCACAGAAAAAAATTACGATAAACTGATAAGAGCCTTTGCGGCAGGGATGCCGGGTAATTTGCTCCGGAAATTACCTCGGAGTTTTGCAAAGCAAAACTCCACACCTCACGTTCCAGGAATGGAGTTTGCCACAGGCAAACTCCGAGGCTAAAAATCGCCACGGAGGGCGATTTTTAGCCCGCGCAAGGGATTGAAGCGGTATCCTTTTTTGCCGCAGGCAAAAAAGATACAAGCGTAAAGCCCGGTCCGCGGGCCGTTCTGCCCTATGGGCAGGTTGCCTCGCGGATGCGCCCTATAATGTTGTGCCTGGCGCCTGTACGCGGGCGTCATGGGGCGAACGATTGGCCGGAGAAGCCCCCTATCCCTTCCTTACCAGCACCATGAGCAGCGCGATGTCCCCCTGGCGTACACCGGGGATACGCGCCGCCTGGCCCACGGTGAGGGGCCGCACCGCTTTGAGCTTTTCCCGCGCCTCCGCGGAAAGGCCGCCAAGGGCGGCGTAGTCAAGGTCCGGGTCCAGCTTGATGGCGTCCATCCTGGCGGCCCTGGAGACGGCCCGCCCCTCTTTTTCAATGTACCCCGCGTATTTAATATCAAGGACGGCCCGTTCAAGCCATTCGGAGGGCCAGACCGCCAATTCCGGCGCGAGGGGGAGGATGTCTTCCCGCCTTACCGCCGAATCCGCAAGGGCGCGTTCCAGCACTTCCCCGGCGTGGGGGCGGAGCGCCGCCGGAAAACCGCCCCTTTCCTGTTCAAGCGTACCCGGCGTTTTCCTGTTCCTCAGCAGTTCCCGTATTTCATCAAGGCTCCGGGCCTTTTTCAGGAAACGCTCCCAGCGCTCTTCGCCTACGAGGCCCAGCTCCCGGCCTTTCGGGGTAAGCCGGCTGTCCGCGGTATCGTGGCGCAGGACAAGCCGGTGTTCGGCCCGGCTTGTAAACATGCGGTACGGCTCCCTGGTCCCCAATGTGGTAAGATCATCCACCAGTACCCCGATGTAGGCCTCGGCGCGTCCCAATACCAGGGGCGGCGCGCCGCGCAGTTTTTGCGCCGCGTTGATCCCGGCCATAATGCCCTGGGCCGCAGCCTCCTCATAGCCGGAACTGCCGTTTGTCTGGCCCGCCACAAAAAAACCGGAAAGGCGTTTGGATTCCAGCGTGGGGTAGAGGCCCAGCGGATCGAGGTAATCGTACTCGACCGCGTAGGCGGGCCGGACAATGCGGGCCTCCTCAAGGCCGGGGATGCTGCGGATAAAGGCGGCCTGCACGTCTTCGGGCAGGGAACTGGAAGCGCCGTTCAGGTAAACCTCGTCCGTCGCCAAACCCTCCGGCTCGATAAAAATATGGTGCCGCTCCCGTTCGGGAAAACGCACCACCTTGTCCTCAATCGAGGGGCAGTAGCGCGGGCCCGCGCCGGTAATCTTGCCGCCGTAAAGCGGGGAACGGTGTATATTCGCGCGGATAATCTCGTGGGTCCGGGGCGTTGTATGGGTGATCCAGCAGGGAAGGAGGGGCCTTCCGGAACGGGTTCCCGGTTCCACGTCAAAAGAAAAAGGCGCAGGTTCCTCGCCGTCCTGCCTTTCCATAACCGAATAATCCACGGAAGACCCGGCAAGCCGGGCCGGGGTCCCGGTTTTGAGCCGCCCCGCCGCAAAGCCCCGCCGCCTGAGACTCTGCCCAAGGCCCAGGGCCGCGCCCTCGCCCAGGCGGCCTTCCGGGGCGTCGTATTCCCCGATAAATATCTTCCCTTCCATAAAGGTTCCGGCGGCCAGTATTACGGCGCGCGCGCCGATGCGATGGCCCCGCAGGGTTACCACCCCGAGCACCCGCTCCCCGGCAATGGGCGGCCCAGCGTTCCCGCCGTTCCCGCCCCGCGCGCCGTCGCCGCTGGTAATAAGGTCAACCGCCGTGTCCATAAAAACAGAAAGGCCCTTCTGGGATTCCAGCGACGCCCGGGCCGCCGCCTGGTATGCGGCCTTGTCCGCCTGGGCGCGCGGAGCCTGGACCGCCGGTCCCCGGGACCGGTTCAGCACCCGGTACTGGATCAGGGTGGCGTCAACGAGCTTCCCCATTTCGCCCCCCAGGGCGTCCACTTCCCGGACCAGGTTGCCCTTGGAAAGCCCCCCGACAGCCGGGTTACAGGAAAGAGCGCCGATACGGTCCGGGTTCTGGGTAACAAGGAGAACCGAAAACCCCAGCCGGGCAACCGCCAAAGACGCCTCAATACCCGCGTGGCCGCCGCCCACCACAATGCAGTCATAATCCATTGCGAAAAAACTACGCCATTACTCCGATTGCGGCAAGGGGGCTGAAAGAACAGGGCGCATTTCCGGCGCTCCGCGCCGGAAACCGGGCTTTCCGCTTGTATCTTTTTTGCCTCCGGCAAAAAAAGGATACCGCTTCAATCCCTTGCGCGGGCTAAAAATCGCCACGGAGGGCGATTTTTAGCCTGGAAACAGCGGCATCCATGCCGCAGATACTATAGGCGTTTATTTACCGCAAAGTCGAAAAAGTAAAAGAAGTAAAAGAAGTAAAAGAAGTAAAAGAAGCAAAGAGCAATAGAATAAAGAATCGATGGCAGGTAATGGGCAGCGGATAGCGGACAACGAAACTTATTCGACTGCGAACCTTGCTGTCCCTAAAGCTGGGCGGCCAATGTTTGGACCGTTTCCCGGGGGAGGCCCGTTGCCTGTGTCACCTGCTCGACCGACAGTCCCAGCCGGAGAATGTTCCGGGCAGTGTCCCTGAGCCGCTGCCGCTCTTCTTCGCGGGAACGCTCCAATTCCTTGTGGAGTTTCTCAATTACCCTTAAGCTCGAAAAATCCATCGCTTCCTCCACTCGCTCATCAGCCGCGCCCGCTCCACCTCGTCTTTACTTATCTTTATCAATACTTCGCTTCCCATAGCCATATGCCGGGCAGAACCCCTGTGCATCACAGTTTTGCTATGTCTTCAATAGAAAGCCCGGTTGCCTGGGCTATTTTTTCGACAGAATCTCCGAGGGCCTTCAGAGTTCGGGCTACCTCCGACCGGCCTTCCTTGCGGCCCTCTTTGCGGCCTTCCTTGCGGCCCTCCCGTTTTGCCTGGACCACTTTGCTCTGGGTGTCTACCACGTACTTCCACTCGCTCATCAGCCGCGCCCGCTCCGCCTCGTCTTTGCTTATCCTTATCAGTACTTCGCTCGCCATCGCTATGCCCTCCTCGGTCGCTATTACCTCGTTGACCTTCTGCCG
>JAIRZS010000375.1 GCA_031267115.1 Treponema sp. | reverse complement strand
TGGTTAATCACCCGGGTCTTGATGCTCTGTATATTGGCGGTAATCTCGTTGACGGCCGCCGCGGTTTGAGTCATGTTGGTCGAAAGCTCGTTCCCGATACTGAAAAGGGAGCCGGTCTGGTTTTTGATGGCAAGTACAAGGCTCTTGATGTTCTCCACAGTTTTGTTGAAGACCTTGGCCATGTCCCCTATCTCGTCTTTGCGCTTCAAGTCCAGCTGCCTGGTCAGGTCCCCGTCCCCAAGGGCCGTAAAAACCTCCGTCATGTACCCGAGGGGCCTGCTGATGGACCGGGCGATCAGGAAGGATACAACGGCTACAGCCAGGAGCATCACCGCGCTGATAACAAGGCTGATCCGGAGCATGGAAAACACCGGCTCGTTGATAACCCCTGTGGGTACCGCTATCGCCAGTGCCCAGGGGGTAAGGGTTTTCCCTATGTCGAAGGGGAGGCAGATGATCTGAAACATTTTCCCGCCAATGGACCTTACAAAAGATAATTTGGAACCCGCCTTAACACTCTTTACAAAATCGCCAAGAAGGGGCCCGGCCATGTCCGTTTCAGTCTCGGACATGGGTTTCCCAAGCCGGGAAATATCGAAATGGGCTGCCACATGCCCGCCGTTGCTAAAAGCCGCGGCTACGCTGCCTGCGTAGGGCCTGATGGCCTCTACCCTGGTCTGGACGCGGGAGAGAGCAATATCGACGCCGACAACAGCGATGACTTTGCCGTTCTTTTTTACCGGGACCGACATGGAAGTAACAAGGGTATTAACCCCGTTGATTTCGTAAAAATAAGGCTCTATGATAGCTTCGTGCCCGGTCTGCATGGGAATAAGAAAATAATCGGCCGTCTCATAACCGGCTATGGCCGATACTGTGGCTATGCCCTTTGATTCGACCCAGTAGGAGCTAAATCTGCCGGTACCGTCCGACCCCGGAGTATTGATGTACCGGGCGTCCTGGCCATCCAGGGCGTTCGGCAGCCAGCAGGTCCAGACGGCGGCCAGTTCCGTATTTGATTCGGCCATCGCTTTCAGGATCAGGTTGTAAAAACTACGGCGCTCACCGACTTCAACCTGCTCGTAGGCTTCCATTAGCTGGGCGACAGACCTGGCAATGCTGAACTCGGCCTCCAGCCACGTCTCTATCTGGCTGGCCTCGTTATTCCCCAGGCTTTCCACCTGGGCAATAGACAGCGAAGAGATTTGGTTCTGGGAAATATTCAGGATAACCCCCAGAAGCACGCCAATTCCCGCAAGAGTAAGGGCGAGAATCATTATAATGAGCTTATTTCCGATTTTCATACGGTGTCTCCGTTTTTTTTAAATTGTTCAATCTATATAATACCGTTTTAGTAATATAAATTCAACAATTATAATTAATTCCGACAGCATATTAAATTTTGCTTGAACCGCCCTGTATTGAAAAATGGGATGCCAGACTTTTTTGTATTTTCATATGATGAAAAGAAACTATCTTTCCCGGCAGCTTGGCAAACACAGAGAAATTTTCATTTTCTTAATTTTGGTTTTGGGCGCATCCGCGTTCCGTAAGACAGAAATTTTTTGGAGGTTTACGCAACAGGCTGCTAGACCAGAAACGCCGTAGCCCGCTGGGTCCCCGCAGTCAGGGCTTCCAGCGCCTTGGGCCTTCTGCCGTTGGCAATAACAGTAGGTATCCCGAATCCCGCGGCGCGTTCCGCAGCCGAAATCTTGGTGGCGATTCCGCCCGTGCCGAAACTGCCGGGACTCCCGATAGTAATGTTCTTTTTTACCTCTTCAAAGTTCCTTATCTCCGGTACAAATTCCGCGCCGGGGTCTTCCGCGGGATTTTTGGTATAAAGCCCGTCAATATCCGTAAACAGAATCAAAAGATCCGCGCTCCAGAGAATTGCCGACTGGGCCGCCAGGGTATCGTTATCGCCTATTTTTATCTCCTCGACAGAAACGCTGTCGTTTTCATTGATAATGGGAATGACTCCCTCATCCACCAGGGTAAAAAGGGTGTTGCGCATATTAAGCGTGCGGATCTGATCGCCGAAATCGTCCTGGGTAAGAAGTATCTGGGCAATACGCAGGCCCTGCCCGGCAAAAGCGCGCCTCCAGGCCCCCATAAGCTCCACCTGGCCCACGGCGCAGAGGGCCTGCCGGTAATGGATGTCTTTTTTGCGGGCCCATTTGTCCATGGTGGACAATCCCGCCACCTGCGCGCCCGAGGAAACAAGGACAATCTGCTTCCCCTTTTTGACAAGATCCGCAGCCTGTTCCGCGAATTCCCCCATAAAAACGGTATTGATTCTGCCGTCATTATCCGCCAGAGTGTTGGACCCGAATTTAAAAACTATCTTGCGCGCCTGGGCGAATAACTTTGGGATCACAGAAAACCTCATTGTCAAATTATCGTGGAACCGGCGTTTCCCAGAAGCCTGCCGCTAACGGATCTGCCCCGAACCGCTTATACGGTACTTTATCGTCGTCAGGGCTTCAAGGCCCATAGGCCCCCGCGCGTGGAACTTCTGGGTGCTGATCCCCAGTTCCGCGCCGAAACCGAATTCGCCGCCGTCGGTAAACCTGGTGGAAGCGTTGGTGTATACGCAGGCGGCGTCCACATGGCGGCAGAATTCCTCTGCCGAGCGCAGGCTGCCGGTAAGTATTGCCTCGGAGTGGCGGGTGCCGTAGCGGTTGATGTGTCCAACCGCCTCGTCAAGGGAATCCACGGTTTTTACCGCCAGGATATAGTCCAGAAATTCGGTTTCCCAGTCTTCGGAAACCGCGTCTTTAAGAACAAGCCCTTCCGGCAGGGCCGCGCCGATAGCCGCCCTGGCCCGGGCGTCGCAGCGAAGTTCCGCCCTGCCCGCGAAAACCCCCGCCAGAACAGGCATAAGCGCCGCCGCGGCGTCCCGGTGGACCAGCACCGTTTCCACGGCGTTACAGGCGCCGGGCTTCTGAAGCTTGGCATTTTCGATAATAGCCGCGGCGTCCCGCATATCCGCGCTGGCTTCCACATAAATATGGCAGTTGCCTTCGCCTGTTTCAATGACCGGGACCCGCGCATTGTCCACCACCCGGCGGATAAGCTCCCTCCCGCCGCGGGGAAGTACCACGTCGATCTTGCCCCGCGCGCCGAGAATCTCGTCAACTTCATCCCGGCTTTCCGAGGGGGTAAGCTCCACCGCGCCGGGAACGCCGCCAGAATCCCCCAGGCCGCGCTTTATCTCCGCCACCAGGGCCCGGTTCGATTCCCTTGCCGCCTGGGATCCCCGCAGCAGTATGGCGCACCCCGCCTTGTACGCCAGGCTAAAGGCGTCGGCGGTAACATTGGGCCTTGACTCGTAGATAATCGCCGCCACTCCCAGGGGTACGCTGATCCGCTCCACCAAGAGGCCGTTGGGCAGGGTCCAGCCCGCCCTGATCCTGCCTACGGGGTCCTCCTGGCGGATCACCGTGGCGATTCCCCCGATAATCCCGTCGAGCCGTTTTTCGTCGAGCAGGAGCCGGTCCAGCAGGGCTTCTTTCATGCCGCCTTTCCGCGCCCGCTCAAGATCCGCCGCGTTGGCGGCAAGAATGGCCTTCCTCCCGGCATTGACTGCGCCGATAACCCCATCCAGGGCCCGGTCTTTTTTATCCCGGTTTTGAAGGGCCAGTTCCGCCTGGGCCGCCCGCAGGGATTCAAAAACGGAATCCAGGGAATTCATGGAAAACTCCTATACTTCAAACTTGAAAACTATGGCTGTATGCTATCATTAAATGTTCCGGCTGTATACCTAAACTTGACCCGCACTTTCCAATAATTCCCAATAGACATTCCGGGGCGGAAGAAAACCAGAGTCACGCTATGCTGTTCGTGAGATTCGTGTGGTTAGCGGTTAAATTTCTTTAAATTCCGTGGGTCAAGTTCAGCTTTTTCGTCCGGGCCGTATTCTGCGGCATTATCAGCCGCTGCCAAAATATCCGGTTCCGCCTGTTCGTATTCGGAATAATAGTTATACTCGTCGCTGTTATTTCCAATTTCAATTACCTTTTCCTTAACTTCCCCAATACAGGCCTCAAGGTGCTTTTTAATATCCTGCCCCCAAAAATGGAAAACCGTCCAGCCCATGCGTTCCAGTTTCAAATCGTTTTCATCATCGCGATTAATATTCCGTTCGATTTTCCGTATCCAGTAATCACGGTTTGTTTGAAGCCGGTCCTTTCTTGAATTCCAGTCCTTGCCGTGCCAGAATTCGCCGTCGCAGAAAATAGCGATTTTGCTTTTGGTAATCGCTATATCCGGTTTTCCGGGCAGTTTGCCGTAATTCTTGCGGTACCGTATACCCTCGCGCCACAACGCCTTACGGAACAAATTTTCTATGGAGGTATCTTTGCTTTTTATATGCGACATACATTTATGCCGCTGCTCAGGAGTCAGAGGGTCCATAACTGTTGTACCAATACCCGCATGAAGAACCCAGGAGCAAGCTCCTGGGTATCTTCGTTGGATAGGAAATTTATTATACTCTCTCCCGCGAACCGGTGAGCGGGTTCTTGGGCCATACCCCAATTCAAATTTTCTAAGTGTTGTAAATTTTCCGGAGCAAGCTCCAGGGTATGGACCCCGCCTTCCAATCAAAAGCTCCTACACAACAAAATTGTAAAAAGCGCAATAATAGCTGTCAAGTAAGCATTTCCCAAAACCCGGCAAGTTTCGGGCGCATCCGTGTACCACAGGCACACGGACCGGGCTTTACGCTTGTATCTTTTTTGCCTGCGGCAAAAAAGGATACCGCTTCAATCCCTTGCGCGGCGTCAAAACATAATTAACCGCAAAGTCAAATCGAACCGAAGGTTCGCAGTAAAAGAAGTGGAAGAAGTAGGGGACAAGGGGAATAGTGAACTTATTAAACTTATTCGACTTCTTTGACTTAGCGGTGAAACCCTGAAATGAAAGTTATAGCCTTGAAATTTCTATCCAAAGAGCCGTATTATGAAATCGTAAAAATTTCGCGTAAGTGGTTTTTTATGGAACTGAAAAAAACAGCCTGCGTTTCCCGGCTGCGCCTTGTATTTTTGTCCGCCGCGGTACTGTCCCTGTGTTCCTGCGCGGGGCTTTCCCGGGCGCGGCGGGGGGAAGCGGATCTGCCGCCGGAAGGAGACCTGCCGCCGGAATTCCCCCTTTCGGCGGCGGAACGGGCGGCCGCCAAGGTAAAGGCGGACTCCCCCGAACTGCGGAAGTATTTCCGCCTGGAAGACGCCGATTCTCCGGATTCATCCGGGGGGACCGGCATTCTGGTTCTGGGCGAAGTCCGGGAAGGGGACCAGGAATTCGATGTCCGCTACGATTTAAGCGGTGCGCCGGACAGCCAAAACCGGATGAAAATCGGTTTTACCCTGCATGACAAAAACGCGGAATTGCTTTTAAAGGACGAATTCGTCTGGAATATCCCGGACGAATCGGGCGACAGCGCGGAAAACCCCACCGGGCTGCTTTTCGCCTTTGACGACGACTACCGCGAAGCCTGGGAAAACTCCTTTGATCTTCTCGCCCAATACCGGGCCAGGGTTACTTTCTTTGTCCAGGGGGATTATTCGCCTTTCTGCAAAAGAGCCCTGGAACGGGGCCACGATATTGGCTACCATACCGCCCATCATTTGAATCTGCTCAACCTTTCCCGGGGGGAATTCTACCAGGAAACGCTTGCCGGGGTGGAAAGTTTTCGCCACGAGGGGGTCCCCCTGCGTTCATTTGCCTACCCCTTCGGTTTTTCGGCCCCCTGGATGCGCGAAATCCTGAACGGCAATTTCCCCATCCAGCGGGGGTTCGGGGTCACGTTCAGGGTATACAACAGAGATTCCATCGAAAGCGGCTATATTATCTCCAGGTCCATCGACAATATCCTCTTTAAGCGGGACGAGGATTTTGAAGCCATGATCAACGCCATGCTCAGGACGGTAAAATTTACCGGCGGCGTCCTGCCCCTGACAACCCACGATATTTCGGGCGCGGACTGGGGCATTACCGGCGGGCGGCTGGAATACGTACTCAAAACCGCGCGGGATTTGCGCCTGCGCTTCTACCGCTACAGCGACTTTATCCGGTAGGGCCAAAGGGCATTACTGTTCCTCTTCCGCCAGTTTTTTTAGCGCGTCGCCGGTAATCCGGTAGGTAGTCCAGTCGTCCAGAGGCCGGCCGCCCCGGCTTTGGTAAAACTTGATCGAAGGCTCGTTCCAGTCAAGGCAGGACCATTCCAGGCGGCCGCAGCCCCGTTCCTCCGCGATTGCCGCGATCCGGGCGAACAGGGCCCTGCCAAGCCCCCTGCCCCGGTATTCGGGCCTGACAAAGAGATCTTCAATGTAGATGCCCGGCTTGCCCAGAAATGTGGAAAAGTTATGAAAATAAAGGGCAAACCCCGCAGGCTTTTCCCGGTATTCGCAGATAAGGACCTCGGCGGCGCGATCCTGAAAAAGCGACTTTGCCAGGCCGTCTTCCGTGGCGCTTACCTGATCCAGAAGATGCTCGTATTCCGCGAGGCCCCGGATAAATTCCAGAATAAGGGGAATATCCCGTTCTCCGGCTTCCCGTAAAACAATATGCTCGCCGATTCTGCGGCAGCCCATCATGCCCTCCTGTTAAACCGGTAAAATGAGCCTCCGCTGGCGGCAGGGATGCCGCTGTTTCCGATGCTAGCCGCCAACGGCGGCTAGATGGAGTTTGCCTGTGGCAAACTCCGATGTCAAAATCCGCCATAGGGCGCGGTACAAGCGCCCCGCCAAGGGGCGTTACCCTAACAATTACCACACACGCCCGGCGCCCAAAAAAGCCACTGTATCGAATAAAGGCGCGAAGGCTTTAGCCTGAGCAACGCGCCGCGGGCGGGCGGATGCGCCCAAATCCCGAATTAAACCTAAACTACCTTTATACTAATAAAATTTTCTGGTACTGTTAAGCTATGAGTAACAACGATTCCAAGGGCATCCTTCTGGTTGCCGAGTCAATTCACAATATCCGCATGAACACCGCCGCGGAGCTTATCGGCGAAACGCTCCGTAATGCGGGCGGAAGCCTGGAAATTCTGGCTGCCCAGGATAAGGCCGGGGTGGAGAAAGTTCTGGACAGGATCGAAATCGCTTTCGGCGATATTCCCTTTGAGCTTGTTCCCAAAATGCCCAGCCTCAAGTGGCTCCAGCTCTGGTCTGCCGGGGCGGATATACTCCAGGCGATACCGGAACTGAAAACCCTGCCCTTCCTGATGACTACTACATCGGGGATTCACGGGCAGCAAATAGCCGAGCATGTTTTTGGCCTGATACTTACCCGGGCCAGAAAGATGGACCGCGCCTTCAGGAACCAGGGCGGCCATATCTGGGACAAGCCGAAGATGGGCGAGATGTCCACGCTCAGGGGGAAGGCCATGCTGATCCTGGGGTACGGGGCTGCCGGCGAAAAAGTGGCGCTGGCGGCGCTGGCTTTCGGGATGAAGGTGACGGGCATCAGGCGCAGGGCCGCCGAAGTTTCCGCCGACGGGCTGGGGGTTACGGTAATGCCCGCCGCGCGGTTATACGAGGCCCTGGGGCAGGCGGACTATGTGGTGAATATCCTTCCCCACACGGCGGACACCGAACATGGTTTTGGCAAAAAGGAGTTCGATTCCCTCAAGCCGCAGGCGGTTTATGTCAGCGTGGGCCGCGGCAAAACCACCTGCGAAACGGCCCTGATAGAAGCGCTGAAATCCGGGCGCCTCGCCGCGGCGCTGCTGGATGTAACCGAGACAGAACCCCTGCCCAAAGATTCGCCCCTGTGGGATCTGGAGAATGTGCTTATTACCCCCCATTACGCGGGCTTCCACGAGGACTACAACGCCCTTGCCATGGAAGTAGCCCTAGACAATCTGGGCCGCTATTTTCGCGGGGAACCCCTGCGGAATCTGGTGGACAAGGGCGCGGGCTACTAAACGCCGAACTGCCAGGCAAGGCCGGGCTTAACGGTAATAATTCCGCCTCAGGCTGCTTTCAAGATTCGAGATCCAGTTATCGTAGTTCCGGTGTATCCTGTTCCGGGCCGGGTTGGCGTCGAGATTATTGCTGTTCACGTATTCGTACCAGTATTCGTCATCCCAGTAACAAATTTTGATCTGGGCCCACCAGTTGCCGCCGCGCAAGGTGCATAAAATATACCCGGTACCTTCCTGATCGACCGTCCATTTGCGCTGTTCCAGGCCTTCGAGCATTGCCAACTGGAATTTACTCGTATCAATAGGTATGGGGATCTGCCTGCCCTGGATAACCTCAAAATTTCCCGCCCTGGCGGGAACCTTTTTCTGCGGTTTGCCGCCGGAAGAAAAAGTGGAAGTACTCGAAGTTGAAGAAGGAGGGGGATTATTCGAAGGGCTGAAACTTGTAGCCGTATTTCTTCCGGTCAGGGCGGCTAAAATCCGGTCCACGCCTACATTGGCCGTCTGTATTCCCAGGATCTGGGCCGTCTCCACGGAAATCGCCCGGATTCTCAGCCTGAGAATGTCCCCCAGATCATCGATTGAACCGGATATTATAGTCTGGGCGCCCAGTTTGCGGCCTATCGACAGGGCCGAATCGTCGCTCACCTCGCCGGACATCTGGAAATTCATTTCATCGCGAATTAGATCCAGGTTATGCCGGTCCACTACCGTCAAACGCCCGGTATTAACCAGGGTAGCGGTAAATTCTTCGATAACGTACTCGGAAAGCCGCCCGGAATTGGAACTGATATTCAGGACCACTACCTTGGACCTGGCGGGGAGCCTTCCGGTAAAATACTGGCCTATATCTATCAGCGCGTTGTCCAGGGTAACTACCTCCTGGGCAAACCCAAGAAACACGGATATCCAAAGGAACGCGAATACCATCACTTTTTTCTTCATCAAGACCTCCGTTACGCGGTCACGCTATGCCATACATACTGTTTATTATGTGTATACTAAATAGCAGTACATAACTCCACCACTATCGTGCCTATTTTACCCAACAGAAAAACCATTGTCAACTAAATACGGTGAAATTGTCAATTTTTATACCGGTGTTATTTACAATTTTGTAATTCTGGCGCATTTCCGGCGCTTCGCGCCGGAAACCGGGCTTTTCGAGACTCCGCTTCGCTCCGGCCTCGGCGCATAGCGCCGAGTCTGCTCGCCCCTGCGGGACGGCACCCCTCCAATCCCTTGCGCGGCCGGCAAAGGCGGCATTTTCCACTATTTTCCCTTTGAAGTCAGCAATTCTCTGTTTTACTAACCAGTGAAAGGATACCAAAAATTTGCAACGAGGGGTGGCCGGGGGAAAAGCGCCCTC
>JAIRZS010000374.1 GCA_031267115.1 Treponema sp. | reverse complement strand
ACATCAATCTGCATTTCACCGGCGACTTCCACGCCGTCGGCGCGGCGAACAACCTGCTCGCGGCCATGCTCGACAACCACATCTACCAGGGAAACAAGCTCAACATCGATCCCCGGAAGATAACCTGGCGGAGGT
Organism: Treponema sp.; assembly: GCA_031267115.1. Taxonomy (GTDB): domain Bacteria; phylum Spirochaetota; class Spirochaetia; order Treponematales; family Breznakiellaceae; genus JAIRRR01. The sequence goes on along the minus strand of JAIRZS010000374.1, from coordinate 6,540 downwards.
GCGTGGACATGAACGACCGGCAGCTCCGCTTTGTGGTGGACGGCCTGGGCGGCAAGGCCAACGGCGCGCCCCGGGAAGACGGTTACGACATCACCGTTGCCAGCGAGATTATGGCGATTCTCTGCCTTGCCTCGGGCATCGACGATCTCAAGGAGAGGCTTTCACGGATCGTCGTGGGTTACACCTACGGCAAGCAGAGCGCGGGGGGGGATCAGCCCGTTACCGCGGGCCAGCTTAAGGCCCAGGGCGCCATGGCGGCCCTGCTCAAAGACGCCCTCAAGCCGAACCTGGTGCAGACCCTGGAGGGGACTCCGGCCTTTGTCCACGGCGGCCCCTTTGCCAATATCGCCCACGGCTGCAACTCGGTCATGGCGACCCGGCTTGCCCTCAAGCTCGGCGACTACGTGGTTACCGAAGCCGGTTTCGGCGCGGATCTGGGCGCGGAGAAATTCCTCGACATCAAGTGCCGCCTCGCGAGGCTTAACCCGTCGGCGGTGGTAATCGTGGCGACCGTGCGGGCCCTCAAGAGCCACGGCGGTATTCCCAAGGCGGAACTGGGCAAGGAGAATCTCGCCGCCCTGGAAGCGGGTCTTCCGAACCTGCTTCAGCACATCGAAAACATCACCGGGGTTTACGGCCTTCCCGCGGTGGTAGCCATTAACGCCTTTCCCACGGACACAAAGGCCGAGCTTGATCTTGTGGAAAAGCTCTGCGGCGCGAAGGGCGCCAATGTGGTACTCTCCGAAGTGTGGGCCAGGGGCGGCGAAGGCGGAAAGGCCCTGGCCGAAAAGGTTGTCGGGCTGTGCGAACAGAAAACGAATTTCAAATTCAGCTATGACCTTTCCGGCGGCATCGCGGACAAGATCGAGGCCGTTGCCAGGCGCATTTATCACGCCGACGGCGTCGACATTCTCCCCGACGCCCAAAAGGAAATTGCCCAGCTTGAAAAACTCGGCTACGGAAACATCCCGGTCTGTATGGCGAAAACCCAGTACAGCTTTACCGACGATCCCGCCAAACTGGGCGCGCCCAAAGGCTGGCGTCTTACGGTCCGCAAGGTTAAGGTTTCCGCTGGCGCGGGCTTTGTGGTGGCGCTTACCGGCGAAATTATGACCATGCCCGGCCTTCCGCCCCTTCCCGCGGCCGAAAAGATAGACGTGGACAATACCGGGAAGATCAGCGGGTTATTCTAGGAAAAGCGATGTCTATTTCAGCAAAAACCATTCCCGATTTTATCGAAAGCCTCGCCTCCAAAGAGCCCGTGCCCGGCGGGGGCGGGGCTTCCGCCCTGACGGCCGCGATTGGCGTGGCGCTGGGGAACATGGTCGGCAGCCTTACCGTCGGCAAGAAAAAGTACGCCGATGTAGAGGCCGAGATCGTCGAACTGAAGAAAAAATCCGACGAACTGCAGGCCGCGCTGCTCCGCCTTATCGACAAGGACGCCGAGGATTTCGCCCCCCTCGCCAGGGCCTACGGCCTGCCCAGGGACACGCCCGAGCAGCAGGCGGAGAAAGACCGCGTAATGGAAAAAGCCCTGCGCGACGCCGCGGTGACGCCCTTCGAAATTATGAAAAAATGCGCCGAAGCTATTGATATTATCAAAGAATTTGCGGCAAAAGGCTCGAAGCTTGCGATAAGCGACGCCGGAGTGGGCGCGATCTTCTGCAAGGCGGCCCTTGCCGGCGCCAGCCTTAACGTTTTTATCAACACAAAGGCGATGAAGGACCGCGCCTATGCCGAAAAGCTTAACGCGGACGCCGACCGGCTGCTTGCCGAATACGAGGCGAAGGCCGGCGCTGTTTTCGCCCAGGTGAAGGAACAGCTCAGGTAAGCGGCAAACGCCGGCCGGCTGCCGCCGGACCAAAGCCCGCCAATTAAGGAGGCCGTAATGGCACAGATATTAAAGGGGAAAGAAGTAGCCGAAGCCCTGGCAAATACCATGAAGAAGGACGTTGAAGATCTCAAGGCCGGGGGCGTTGTCCCTGCCCTGGGAATAATCCGGCTTGGCGAAAGGGACGATGATATTTCCTACGAAAGAGGCGCGAAAAAGCGCTGTGAATCCGTCGGCGTTGCCGTAAAACAATACCTGCTGCCCGCGGACGCATCCCAGGAGAAGCTTCTCGGTGTCATTCACGAGGCGAACGCCGACAGGAACGTTCACGGGGTACTCCTCTTCCGGCCGCTGCCCCGGCACATTGACGACAACGCGGTCCGCGCGGCCCTGCTGCCTGAAAAAGACATAGACGGCATTACCGACGGATCGCTGGCCGGGGTATTCGCGAACATCAGCCTGGGCTTCCCGCCCTGTACCGCCGAGGCCTGCATGGCGATCCTTGCCCATTACGGCATAGATTTGGCGGGCAGGCGGGTTACCGTTGTGGGCCGCAGCCTGGTAATCGGGCGGCCTGTGGCGATGATGCTTATGCACAAAAACGCCACGGTTACTATCTGCCACACCAAAACCAAAGATTTGCCCTCTGTGGTAAGGGAAGGGGAAATTGTCATTGTTGCCGCCGGAAAGGCCGAGGCCATAACCGGCGAATACTTCCGCGAAGGCCAGACGGTAATTGATGTGGGTATCCATGTAAAGGAAGGCGGGAGCCTCTGCGGGGACGTAAAGTTTGCCGAAGCGGAGCCTGTTGTCAAAGCTATTACCCCGGTCCCCGGCGGCGTGGGAACGGTTACTACCTGTATAACCATCCAGCATGTAATAGAAGCCGCGAAGAAGGCGCTTGTATCATAACTGCGAATGCGCGTTTTACGCGCACGCGCAAGGGATAGAAGCGGAACAAAAACGCTTACGCATTTTTGTTTTCGGAGTTTGGGGCAAAGCCCCAAACTCTACGCTTGCGCGTTTTTGTTGGAGCGTATAGCCCGGTCCTCCCGCATAGAACCAGAGGTTCTATGCGGGAGGATGCGCCCAAATTCCGAATTAAAATATGAAATTACTGTTCCATAATTCCATACCATCCCATAATATAGAAAAGATATTCCATTAGAAAAGACACTCTGTTAAAAAAGATGTCCTGCAAAGAAAAAAATGGTGGAATTTTCGGGAATTCTGTGGCAAAATGGAAAAATGCAAATCAAAGATCTGTATGGGGCAATGCTTGAAAAAATAAATTCAGGCGAGGACACGGTATTGGCGACGATTGTGGCTGAAACGGGATCAAGCCCGAGGAGCGCGGGCGCTCATATACTGGTTGATAAAAACGGCAGGGTTACGGGGACTATAGGCGGCGGGACTCTGGAGTACCGGTCCATTCAGCTTGCCCAGGGGCTTCTGGAACAGCGGCAGTCCAGGCGCAAGACTTACCGGCTTTACCGCAATGACGAGGAAGAGCTGGGTATGATGTGCGGCGGCAATGTGGATGTTTTTTTCCAGTTTGTGAAAGGGGGGGACGGAAAAACCGCCTCGCTTATTGGGGAAGCTCTGGCCCGCCTTGAAAAAGACGAGGACCTCTGGCTCTTTATCGATTTGACCTCGCCTACCGACTGGACTATGGCCCTTTACTCGGGCGGTTCGCTTTTTCCCGCCGGAATGAAGCTTGATGAGGATGATATTCGGGACCTTGCGAGAAACAGGGAGGTGCTGGTTAAAAAGGGAGGGCGGCGCATTTACGGCGAGCCGGTTAAATTCGCGGGCAGGGTTTTTATCTTCGGCGGGGGGCATGTGGCCCAGGCGCTGGAGCCGGTGCTGGAAAGCGTCGGTTTCCGCTGCGCTGTCTTTGATAACCGGGAAGAATTTGTAAGCAGGGAGCTTTTTCCCGGCGCTTTTGATCTGATTACCGGCGATTATGATCATGTTGGGGAAAAAATAACGGTCGGTTCCAGGGATTATATTGTGATTATGACCCACGCCTATGATCTTGCCGTTCTGCGGCAGATAATCGGCAGGAATTGCGCGTATATCGGCGTTATAGGCAGCGCGACCAAGGCCGCCGCGCTAAAACGGCAGCTTGCGGAAGAAGGGGTAAGCGAAGAAATACTAAACAGGATAAATTCGCCTATCGGCCTTAAGATAAAATCCGAGACGCCGGAAGAAATTGCCGTAAGTATCGCGGGAGAGATGATTCTGCGCCGTGCGGAAAGAAGGGCGGCGGCCCTGGCGCTGCCGGGTAACCCGGACACTGCCCAAAATGCCGCTCCAAACGCTGTTCCGGCGGCGGGCCGGCCCTAAACCGGTGAAATTCGGCGCGGTAATTGCGGCGGCCGGGCTTTCCAGCAGGATGGGCGCCTTTAAGCCGCTTCTGCCGCTGGAGGGCGGCACCGTTATCGGGCGGGTTATCGGCGCGCTGCGGGGGGGCGGGGCGGAGGATATTGTCGTGGTTACGGGCCGCGACGCCGGCCTTCTCGAAAAGGCGCTTGGGGCGTACAATAATCTCAGTTTTGTCCACAACGCCGATTACGCCGCCACCGATATGTTTTGTTCCGCCGTCCTGGGCCTTGAGTTTATGGCCGGGCGGGCTGACGGCGTCTTTTTTACCCCTGCCGATATGCCGTTTTTCAGCGCGGACACGGCCCGTCTTTTGGCGGAACGTCTGCGGCGGGGGGAAGAACACATTGTTATCCCCGTTTACCGGGGGAGGCCGGGCCATCCGGCGATAATGTTGCCGGCGGCGGCGAAAGAATTAATCCGCCATAAAAATCCGGGCGGCTTAAAGGGCGCCATTGAAGCATACGGCGGTCCCAAATGTACGCTGGAAGTGGATGACCGGGGAATATTGCAGGACCTTGACACCCCGGAAGATTACCGTAAAATGGGCGGAATTATAGGCTAAATTCCGTTCAGCGCGGGTTAAATCCGGCTGTTTTAAGAACCGCCTTGATGAACCGCCCCGGAGACCCCTCATGCAGGCGGATTCCCGGGCATTGGCCCCCTTCGAATAACTGGAATGCCGTTAAGAAATGTCCGGGGCATGGTTCCGGCAACGTAATGATCCCGTCAAACACTGTTTGCGGGAACCGCCGGACCGGACAAGGGCGGGGGCGTACAGGGAAAAACCTTGAGGATACTGCCTAAAAAAGGAAAAATATCATTCGCTAATCTGTAGAATATGCATATTTGTCCAATAATAATATCTTTTTTATTAGTTTATCAATAAAATATGGAGATTATTCAGAAAAACCGCCTTAATTCGTAGCGAAATAGTTTTTCCCTGTTATGGGAGAAACCGTTGGCACAGAAGAGCTTTTACCGCGATCAATTGATCTGTACTAAACAGGTTTTGGAATTGCATTTGTAATTATTCAATCGTCAGCGGGAATAACGAAAATCGGCGGAATGAAGGGGCTTTTAGCCCGGAAGGGGCCGATTGGGAGCGAAAAGACCTTTAACGCCGCGACTAGGCGGGAGCGGCTTCCCTGCCCCCCTTTGTTAAAGCATTAGAGAACAAGCAAAGTTTTGAAATTACGCTATGATTGAGCTTGGTACAAAACCAACCGGGTTTTGGAACAAGCTCTAGTTACTAAGATTTTAATTTAAATTATGAAGTTTTTTGATTTATTTTTGCAAATCCTCTGGACATAAATTATTTTTTTTGATATATTTATATTAACTTTAATTCAAGGAGCATTTATGCCTAAAGCCCAAAGTCCTGGAGCTGTCCTCAAATCTTTGCTGGACAAGTACGAGTTGAATCCCACCGCATTGGCCAGGGATATCAAATTAAGCCAATCCGCAGTCAGGCAGATTACGATCGAAAAAGCGAAAATTTCTGTTTCCATCGCCCTGCGGCTTGCCAAGTATTTCGGTACTACGGCACAATACTGGCTCGACATTCAGTCGGCCTATGATTTGGCCGAAGCTGAAAGGGATCCGAAACTTTCTGATGTTATTAAAACTATCAGCAAAGTAAAAGCGCCCGCCCCGGCTGCCAAAAAACCGGCCGTGCCCGCGAAAAAAGGCGCAAAACCGGCCGCGCCCGCGAAAAAAGGCGCAAAACCGGCTGCCAAGAAAGCCCCCGCAAAACCGAAAGCGCCGAAGGCCCCAAAAGCGGCCAAACCGGCAGCCCCCAAACCGGCGCCGGCTCAGTAATTCCTGAAAAAAAGGCATCCAGGGCTGTTTTGCCTCATTGGATGCCTTTTTTGGGGCTAACGGAGTGATTGGACTAAAATCACTAATATGAAGAATTACAGAAAGTTAGGGAAGAAATAACCACGAAGTCGAATCGAAGGTTCGCAGTCGAATAAGTACACTAAGCGGAGTATGAAGCGGTGCTTCTTTCCTTCTTTGACTTATTCGACTTTGCGGTAAAATTCCAAAAGGTGCTTTTTTGTATAATTAATCCGCTAGGGTTTAAAAGACGCAAATATTCCTTTCCGGCGGGATGAACGCGAATACGCAGGAAAGGGAGTCGAATGATCATCTTTTTTTGTTCCTGCTGTCTGCGGGAAAACGCGGCTGTGGCGCGGTTTTCAGGCTCCCTGTTCTTTACAGCGCTTCCCGGTAAATATCCTTTATTTCTTCCCTGCTGAATTTTACCGGGTGGTGTTCGATGGCCGCCCCGGAAACCTTAAAGGCGTTTTCGGTCATCCAGT
>JAIRZS010000317.1 GCA_031267115.1 Treponema sp. | reverse complement strand
CGCGCAAGGGATTGGAGGGGTGCGAAGCAGCCGCGGCGCGGAGCGCCGGGGCCGGAGCGATAGCGCAGCCCCGTAAAGCCCGGTCCCCGCCGGAGGCGGGGATGCGCCCAGAACAAGCTACCCCGCCATCGCAGCCCGGCGCTCCCTCACCGCCCGGAGCCTCGCTTCCAGGGCCGCGGCGCCGCCCCCGGCAATAAGGCCCCTGATTGCGCCCAGGCTTTCAGCGAACTGGTCGATACGCGCCAGCAGCTCGTCCCGGTTCCCAAGGAAAAGCTCCGCCCACATGGGGGCGTTGAGCATGGCGATCCGGGTAAGGTCCTCGAAACTGCCGCCGCCGAAGCGGGTAATCCCCGTGTCGGCCTCGCAGTCGACAAGGGACGCGGCAATAACATGGCAGAGCTGGGAGGTAAAGGCTATCTTCCGGTCGTGGTCCTCCGGCGTGGTAACGGTAATCCTGCCGAACCCCATGCGCCGGATAAGGCTTTCGAGGTACGAGAGGTTTTCCGCCCTGTTCCGTTTTAGCGGGGTAAGTATGTAGTTCTTCCCCCGGAAATCGCAGCGGCGCGCCTGGGCGTAGCCCCCCTTTTCGGAACCCGCCATAGGGTGGCCCGGAATATAATCCAGATCGTCCCGCAGCCCCGCCTCCAGGATTTTGGCAATGTTCCCCTTTACGCCCGCGATATCCGTAATAAGCGCGCCGCTTTTAAAGTCCCCCATGCGCCCGCCCATAAAGCCGGGCAGCGCGGAGGGGTTTACGCAGAGGTAGACCAGATCGCATCTCCCCAGCATTTCCGCCGGGTCCGTAAACGCCTCGTGGATAACGCCGCCGGCCAGGGCAGCGCCGGCAGCGCCGGCGTCGGGATCGCAGGTAAGGAGCCGCGCCGGGGCGAGCTTCCCCAGGGCCATAGCGAACGCGCCCCCCATAATGCCCATGCCGGCTATGCCCACCGTGCATTCTTCGATAGGTTTCACGATAATTTTTTCCCCTCGAATTCGGCGTATTTTTTCAGGGCCCCCATAAGCGCGGCAAAAGAGGCCGGGGTAATGGACTGCTCGCCGTCGCAGAGGGCCGCCTCCGGGTTGTTGTGGACCTCGACAATCAGCCCGTCCGCGCCGGCGGCCACAGCGGCCTTCGCCATGGCCGGCACCATCCAGGCAATGCCCGTAGCGTGGCTCGGGTCCACGATCACCGGCAGATGCGTGTGCCGCTTGAGGGCCGGGACAGCCGACAGGTCCAGGGTGTTCCGCGTATAGCTGTCAAAAGTACGGATGCCCCGCTCGCAGAGTATGATCCGGCTGTTGCCCCCGGCCATAATATATTCCGCCGCCATAAGCAGTTCCGTTATTGTCGAGGCCAGCCCCCGCTTCAGGAGGACAGGCTTTTTGCAGCGGCCCAGTTCCTTAAGCAGCGTAAAGTTCTGCATATTCCGCGCGCCCACCTGGATAATATCCACCCCGTCGAACAGCTCAAGCTGGTGTATAGCCATAAGCTCCGTCACCACCGGAAGGCCGGTCTCCTTCTTCGCCTCAAGGAGCAGGTCCAGCCCCCCGCAGCCAAGGCCCTGGAAACTGTAGGGGCTTGTCCTCGGCTTAAAAGCGCCCCCGCGCAGAAATCCCGCGCCCGCTTCCTTCACCGCCTTTGCCACCCCCGCTATCTGCTCCCTGGTTTCCACCGAGCAGGGCCCCGCGATTATCCCCAGGTATCCCGCGCCGATATGCCGGGTTTCCCCGCCGGCAGCGCCAATATCGATCCGCGTATCGTCGGGGTGGAACATCCGGTTCGCCCGCTTGTACGGCTCCTGCACCCGGATCACCTTTTCCACCAGGCGGCGGGCCATCAGCCCCTCCTCGTCAATCCCCGAAGTATCCCCCACAAGGCCCAGCACAGTCTGCGAGGCCCCCTCGGACAGGTGGACCCTTACCCCCTGTTTTTCCAGGAACGCCGTAAAAGCCCGGATCTCCTCTCCCGGCGCGTCATGTTTCAGCGCGATAATCATGCTTTTCTCCTTAAAAGTAAAAATATTTTGCGGGGGGCCTGTTACCAGGAAGCGGGCGCGTTATACCGGGCCGTTTTCCGGCCCCCCTGCGCTCCAAAGGTTTTTGCCTGCGGCAAAAACGCTTTTCCGCTACCCCCCGGGCATAAAAAAAGGGAGGCTCCTTCGGAGCCTCCCCTGATTCACAAGGCAAACAGCGTTTCCGGCATTAAGCCGGAGACGCCCGGCTCCGCAATTCGGCACGGGAATAGTAATAGTAGTAATAAAAAAACGGGAACCCGTTTTTCTGCCCGGCGGCTTTCCCGGCTACGAAGTCTATCATCATAGGGACATCCTGCCGCAAACCCCCGGTTCTGTCAAGGGCCCGGACAGCGTTCCGAGCAATTCTCAGTTTGCCCGGCAAAGGCGCCAGGCATCAAATTTGCAGTATTTTTTAACCACGAAGTCGAAAAAGTCGAATAAGTTCATTAAGCGGAGTATGAAGTCAATATTCTTTTCTTCCTCTACTACTTTGACTGCGAACCTTTGGTTCGATTCGACTTTGCGGTAAAATTCCAAAACATGGAGGCTGTTCCAAAACTATCGGCAGCAAGGTAAGAAGGGAGGGGGAAGCTACGGGCTTGCTCCGCAAGCCCGGCCACTCTCAACAAGTTAAGAAATTTTGCCCCCGGGCTTCTGCCCGGAACTGCCTGAATTCCGGC
>JAIRZS010000252.1 GCA_031267115.1 Treponema sp. | reverse complement strand
CCGCTCTCAGGGAAACCCAGCGAATAGTCGGCGACCTGGGCAACAAGTTCGGCGACGAGGCTGAATACACGATGGTTCCCGGTTTGCCGGAAAAATTCAAACAATTCGGCTTTGATTTTGGCGTGATAAGCCGTAACCGGAAAATAAACAACGACGAGCATGGCATATACGCCGAGATTGACGCTTTTCTGGAAAACGGCACGCAGGCAATGGCTGTCGAGGTAAAAGCGAAACTCCAAAAGGCCGATGTGGACGGCCACATTGAGCGTATGGAAAAAATCCGCAAATACGCCGACTTGTACGGCGACAAGCGGGAATTTTTCGGCGCATTGGCCGCTACCGTTGTACATGAAAAGCCAAGGGATTATGCGCTTGAAAACGGCTTTTACGTCATAGAGCCTTCCGGCGAGGACGTAAAAGTAACAAAGCCCGATTCCGATCCCAGGGTTTGGTAAGCGTACCGGAATATGCGGGCGTAATACCGGCGGGCGCCTGAAAACACAGTTCCCGCGCGTATTTCGGGTCCGCTCTGCTGCGGCTTCGCAGCTTGCCGCGTTACGGACCGCCCGCAGGCCTTCCTAAAGGTCAAACGGCTTGAGTATCTTGTCCGCTTCCGTAGGCCTGCCGTTTTCATCGTCTACCGGAACCTTGGTAAAAACCCATCCTTCGATTTTGGCCGGGTCGGCCCCCGCGGCGATAAAGGGTTCGGGGTTTAGTACAAATACTATGTCCTTGTCGTTTTTGTCCATGTCCTTGGCCCATTCAAAGAGATTGCCGCCGGAAAGGTTTACCCCGTAGTGATCAAGCGCCCCATGGTAATTGATGCTGCCCCGTTTCAGGCTCACTATCTGTTCAAAGGAGGCAATCGGGGTAGCCTCTCCCTTGTAGCTTAAAGCCTCGTTTCCAAGTTTTGTCCCCACCACGATATTCCCCCCGATAACAGGGATATTTTCCGGCAGCATGGCAGGATCAAGCCCCGCCTCGACAAAGGGCTTCGCGTCAAAAACTATCATCGCGTCGTAAAGAGGGCTTTCCCGGTAATCCCTGCTCCAGATGAACCGGGCGCTTTTATCCGGGGCGGTTAAAGACCAGCCCCCGGCTTCCCCGTCGGCCCCGGCCCCTCCGGGAATCTTTTCCAGCATCGCCTGAAAAGAAACAACCGAATCCCTTCCCACCACATCCAGTTTCGCGCAGGCGCCCATACCCAAAACCGCGGCCCCAAAGACCGCCAGTAAACCGGCAAACATTATACGTTTCACAAACAACTCCTCGCAGTTTATTTTCATTTGTCCTTGCAGTTCATCCGCGCGCGGCAGTCCGGGCGCTCATAAATCGTAAACGGCGGCAAACGCGCCGCTTACCGGCAAAGCGTTCAGGCTTTAAATCTTTTAAGCCTCAGCGCGTTGGTCAATACCGATACGGAACTCATGCTCATGGCGGCGGCGGCAAAGATCGGGTTAAGAAGCGGCCCGCCGAAAAGATGAAGCACCCCGGCTGCAATGGGGATTCCCACCGTATTGTAACCGAAAGCCCAAAAGAGATTCTGTTTGATGGTACGGATCGTCCTCTTGCTCAGGTTGATAGCCGCAGGTACGTCCATAAGATCGCTGCGCATCAAGACAATGTCCGCCGATTCCATCGCCACATCGGTGCCGGACCCGATGGCTATGCCGATGTCCGCCTGGGCCAGGGCCGGGGCGTCGTTGATGCCGTCTCCCACCATTGCCACCTTGCGGCCCCCGTCCTGCAGTTTTTTCACTTCGGTGGACTTGTCCTGGGGCAGCACTTCCGAGAGGACGCGGTCTATGCCGACCTGCCCGGCAATGGCGGCGGCTGTCTTCCTGTTGTCCCCGGTGATCATGGCGACCTCTATGCCCATCCTGTGAAGGCTTTCGATGGCGGCCTTGCTGCCCGCCTTCACCACATCGGCCACCGCGATAATCCCGGCCGCGCTAAAAGTATCCCCGTTTTTGTTAAAAGCCGCGTACATGGGGGTTTTCCCCTCCCCGGCAAGGCGGTCGGAGGCGGCTTCCAGTTCCTCAAGCCGGACGCCCCGTTCTTCCATAAGTTTGCGGTTTCCTACCAGGGCCTTTATCCCGCCGATTTCAGCCTCGATGCCGCGGCCCGCGAGCGCCTCAAAATGTTCCACCCTGAAAAGTTCAAGGCCCTTTTCTTCCGCGCCGTTTACGATTGCCTGCCCCAGAGGATGCTCCGATCCTTTCTCGGCGGAGGCCGTGATCCGCAGCAGATACTCCGAATCCGTCCCCCCGGCGGGAATAATGTCGGTAACTTCCGGCTTTCCCTCGGTAATGGTCCCTGTTTTATCAAAGACAATAGTGTTGATCCTGTGCGCCGTCTCCAGCGCCTCCCCGCTTTTGATAAGGATGCCGTTCTCGGCGCCCTTGCCGGTCCCCACCATGATGGCGGTCGGGGTAGCCAGGCCAAGGGCGCAGGGGCAGGCGATAACAAGGACGGAAATAAATATGGTAAGGGAAAATTCAATATCCCGGGTACCGGCAAACCATGCCGCGCCGGCTGCCACCGCGATAAGGCAGACAATGGGAACAAAATAGCCTGAAACAATGTCGGCCAGCTTGGCGATAGGCGCCTTGGAACCCTGCGCGTCTTCCACCAGCTTGATGATCCGGGCAAGGGCGGTATCGCTTCCGACTTTTGTCGCCTTAAACTGGATAACGCCGGTAGTGTTAATAGTCGCGGCATACACATCGGAACCGGCGCTTTTGTCCACGGGCATACTCTCGCCGGTAAGCATGGATTCGTCGATGGCGCTATGGCCTTCGGTCACCGTCCCGTCTACGGGTATCCTGGCCCCCGGCTTTACGACAATAATATCGCCCGGCAGCACTTCCTCAATGGGGATCTCTTTTTCCGCCCCGTTCTCAAGTATAATGGCGGTCTTCGGCGCAAGCCCCATCAGCTTCTTGATAGCCTCGCTCGTGCGGCCCTTGGACACGGCCTCAAGCGTCTTGCCCAAAAGTATCAGCGCGATAATGACCCCGGCGGTTTCAAAGTAAAGGGAATCGACAGCCATAAAGCGGCCCTGCGTTATCCGCCAAATATTGTAGGCGCTGTAAAGCACCGCCGCGGTGGTCCCCAGGGCGATAAGCGAATCCATGTTAGGGCTGCGCTGCCAGAGCGCCTTGAAGCCCACGGTGTAAAAGCGGTAACCCACCGCGATAATGGGAAGGGTCAGCGCCAGTTCCGCGAGGCCGTAAATCAGGGGAAAGTTCATCGGCGAAAGGGCCCTGGGGAAGGGAAGCCGCGCCCAGCTGATCATGGGGGCCATTGCAATGTAGAGCAGGGGCAGGGCAAGGGAGGCGGCGATTATGAATTTGGTTTTAAGGATTCTGATGTCCCGCTCCTTGCGTATCTGGTCCTCGTCAACCGCTTCCTTTCTGGAAAAATCAAGCGCCTTGTAGCCCGCCTTTTCGATAACTTCCCTAATCGCCGGGAGGCGTACCGTCTGCGGGTCGTAGCTTACCGCCGCCTTTTCCGTGGCAAGGTTCACCGACACGCTCTCGATGCCGTTCAGCCTGCGTATGGCCTTTTCTACACGCGCGGCGCAGGCGGCGCAGGTCATGCCCCCGATGGGTATAGACAGGGCGGCCTTTGGCTTTTCCAGAACCTCGTACCCGATTTTGGCAACCGCCTCTTTAATCGCCGCCAGGCGCGGCGCGGCGTCGTATTCAACAAACAGTTTTTCGCTCGCAAGATTGACCGTGGCGGTGCTGACGCCCTCGATTTTTTTTACCGTCCGCTCAATCCGCCCCGCGCAGGCCGCGCAGGTCATCCCGCCTATAGACAAAGTCCCGTTTTCCATAGCTGTACCCCTGTTTTTCAAAAATCTCTCCACACCTGGCAGCTTGATTATAAAAAAAGCATGCTTTTGAATTTTACCGCAAAGTCGAATAAGTCAAAGAAGTAGAAGAAAGAGAGCTAAAATACTCTCTTTCTTCTTGCTTATTCGACGCGAACCTTCGGTTCGATTTGACTTCGTGGTTATTTCTTCTTTAACTTCTGTAATTCCTCATATTAGCGGTTTCAGCCCAATCAGCCTATTAGCCTCTCTTCCAGTGGGAGAATATTTCCTTTGCCTTTGCCAGAAAGTCTTTGGAAATGGTGATGCTTCTATTATCCACCGTCTTGTTTGCCGGGAATATGGGTACCGGGTTACAGCCGCCCGATCTCCGTTCCACCTGGCTCATCCTGAAACGGTTGCCGCAGTTCTGGCATACAAGCAGATTCCCCTGCTGTTTGTAAAAACCGCGCCCCGACGCGTAGCAGACCTGGCAGGTATTAAACGCGGTCCTGATTGTGCCGTCCGGGGCTTTTACCGCGATTACCTCAAGCCGGGTCCCCTGGATGTCCACAGGATAGAAGGCCGCGTTTTCCGTCACATCGGCGACGGAGATCACCAGGTCCTGATCGGCAATTGCCGGTTTGACAATGTTCAGCTCCCCGGCATTCTGGGCGAACAGCCTCGCCCCCGCAAGCAGCAGCAAAACTGCCAGCGCCGCCGGCCTTCCCCAGCCGTTACGCGCGTTTTGAATAGCTTTCCGTATCATTTTATGCCTCCAAAAAATTAATTCCCAAAAGATTAACCCCTGCCGGAACCGCAGCATCCGCCCTGGGCCGCCGCGCCAAAATAAGCGTCCGGGTAGATCAGGGTTTCGAACTCCGCTGCTTCCTTCTTTACCGCCTCGATGTCTACGCGGCCAATATCGTCCACCGCCTTTACATAGCCGTAGAAGATATTGTCAACCGTCGAAAATTCGAAATCGTCCGAAGGTATTACTTCTAT
>JAIRZS010000207.1 GCA_031267115.1 Treponema sp. | reverse complement strand
TTCTGATTGCCCAGCCTGGTGATGGTCCCGGCGACCACGTAGGTTGCGCCGAGCTGCCTGCCCAGGGCCGCGATGGTGTCCGGGTCCGTCATGCCGGACCCCATCTGGAAGCCCTGTTCGCCCCGTATGGCGCGGTTGATGCTGGTGCGCGGCACGGGGCTAAAGAGGGCGGTCAGGTCCCGCTGAAAGGAGAAGAGCTCCGCGATAGTTTCGCCGTCTTCCCCCTACCCTCCGGTGAAAGGGAGGATAGCGAGCGTCTCCTTCGTCTGCGCCTCCGCGGCAGTCAGGGCGAAAATCAGCAGGATGAGATTAAAGGAAAAACGCCCCATGCGTAACGGAGCCTGCAGAAAAGATACCGGCCTATACATAAAAACCTCCTTGGATAGCGCCTTTGGATAGCATACCATACTTTGCGCTAAACACAAGACAAACGTAAAGGTGCCTGGCACCTTTTCCTAAAGCCCGGTGGTTACTTCTTCCTGTTTCTTTTACTTTTTCGACTTCGCGGTAAGGATTTAGCCGCGGAATCTGCAAAAAGGGGCGGCAGCCGCGCAAGGGATAGAAGCGGAACAAAAAACCTTACGGTTTTTTGTTTTCGGAGTTTGCGCGTAGCGCAAACTCCTTCCGCAAATTTGGTTTTTTGTTGGAGCGGATAGCCCGGTTTCCGGCGCGGAGCGCCGGAAATGCGCCCAAATCCTGCAGGCATAGCCCGTGATCTCGCCTTGAAAAAAGGCCCGGAAAAAGTTAAAATGGGGATAAAGCCTACCAAAACCGAGGAAAAAAATGTCCGAAAAACACATGGTTATGATTGACGGAAACAGCGCGGCGGCTCATGTAGCCCACGCGCTCAGCGAGGTAATCGCGATTTATCCGATTACTCCGTCAAGCCCTATGGGGGAGCTCTCCGATGAGTTTTCTGCCCAGGGCCGGAAAAACCTCTGGGATACTGTCCCCCAGGTTGTTGAAATGCAATCCGAAGCCGGCGCTGCCGGCGCTGTTCACGGCGCTCTTACTACCGGGGCCCTGAGTACTACCTTTACGGCTTCCCAGGGCCTGCTCCTGATGATTCCGAATATGTACAAGATCGCCGGCGAGCTTACTTCTACCGTGTTCCATATCGCCGCGCGCGCCCTGGCCACTTCGTCCCTGTCCATTTTCGGCGATCACCAGGATGTAATGGCCTGCCGCCAGACCGGCTGGGCTATGCTCTCCTCCAACAGCGTCCAGGAAGTAATGGACCTGGCGCTCATCGCCCACGCCTCCACCCTCCGCGCCCGTATACCCTTCCTACACTTTTTTGACGGATTCCGCACCAGCCATGAGCTTCAGAAAGTGGAAGAAGTGTCCTACGACGTGATGAGGCAGATGATCGACGAAGACTTGGTGCTGGCCCACCGCAAACGGGGTCTGACCCCGGAAAAGCCTTTTATCCGGGGTACCGCCCAGAACCCTGACACCTATTTCCAGGGCAGGGAAGGGGTGGACAAGTACTACAACGCCGTGTCCGGCATCGTTCAGGCCGAGATGGACAAGTACGCCAAACTTACCGGCCGCGCCTACCGTATTTTCGATTATTTCGGCGCGAAAGACGCCGAAAGCGTGATCATCATCATGGGTTCCGGGGCCGAAACCTGCGAGGAAACTGTGGAATACCTTACCGGCAAGGGCGGGAAGGTCGGCGTGCTCAAGGTGCGGCTCTATCGGCCCTTCGACGCTTCGGCCTTTGTAAAAGCCCTGCCCCCGACGGTCAAGGCTATCGCCGTTCTGGACCGCACCAAGGAACCCGGTTCCCTGGGGGAGCCGCTCTACGAGGATGTCCGCACCGCCATCTGCGAAGCGGCGGCTGCCGGAAGCAGCCCTTTCAAGGACTGTCCCCTTGTTCTCGGGGGCCGCTACGGTCTCGGTTCCAAGGAATTCACCCCGGCAATGGTGAAGGCTGTGTTCGACAACCTTTCGGGCAAAAAGACCGCCGGTTTTGTGGTGGGCATCAAGGACGATGTGCTGGGCAAGAGCCTGGATTACGACGAATCCTTCGCGCTTGCCGAAGAGGGCATAAACGAGGCGATGTTCTACGGCCTGGGTTCCGACGGGACTGTGGGCGCCAACAAGAATTCGATCAAGATTATCGGCGACGCCAAGCCCGAGCTTTCGGCCCAGGCGTATTTCTCCTACGATTCCAAGAAGTCCGGCGGTTTTACCATCAGCCACCTGCGTTTCGGCAAGGGCGCCATACGCCGGCCTTACCTTATCACCAAAGCGGACTTCCTTGCCTGCCACAAGTTTTCCTATATGGAAACCCTGGACATGCTTGCCAATGTAAAAGACGGCGGGGTGTTCCTGCTTAACAGCCCCTTTGGCGCCCGGGAAGTGTGGAATGAAATCCCCGTGGAAGCCCAGAAGCGTATCATTGACAAGAAGCTCAAATTCTACGTGATCAACGCCGCGGAAATAGCCCGCAAAACCGGCATGGGGAACCGGATCAATACAGTTATGCAGGCCGCCTACTTCAAAATTTCGGGCGTATTGCCCGAAGCCCAGGCTGTGGAGGAGATGAAGCACTTTATCGAAAAATCCTACGGCAAGAAAGGCGCCGACGTGGTCCAGAAAAACTATGCCACCGTGGACGCCTCCCTGGCGGCGGTGGAAGAAGTGAAGTACCCCTCCGCTCCCGGCGGGAATCTCCACATGAAGCAGCCCTTTGCCACCGCCAAAGACGCCTGGATCAGGGAGGTACTCGGCGCGGTTTCCGTCCAGGAGGGGGACAAGCTCCCGGTGAGCAAGATCCCCGAAGACGGGACTTTCCCCAGCGCCACCACCCAGTACGAAAAACGGGCGGTTGCCGAGCGGGTACCCAGCTGGGATCCCGCCCTGTGTACCCAGTGCGGCCAGTGCGCCGCGGCGTGTTCCCACGCCTGTATCCGTTTTAAAAACCTGACCGACGAGGAAGCCGGCAAGGCGCCTGCGGGCATCAAGACCGTCGAGATCAAGCCCAAGGCCGAAGCGGGCAAGAAGATGTGCCTGGTTATTTCCGCCGAAGACTGTATGGAATGCGGCGTCTGTATCAATGTCTGTCCCGCTAAATCCAAGGAGGACCCGGCGAAGAAGGCCCTGTCCTGGAAGTCCTATTCCGACGATCCCGCTTACCATGCCGAACAGGTCGCGGCCTGGGAGTATTTCCAGAGCCTGCCCGAGACTCCCGCGCAGGAGCTCAACCTGGCCACCCCGAAAGGCCTGGCCTACAAGCGGCCCCTTTTTGAATTCTCCGGCGCCTGCGGCGGCTGCGGCGAAACTCCCTATCTGAAGATACTCTCCCAGCTTTTCGGCGACAGGGCGGTAATCGCCAACGCCACAGGCTGTTCTTCGATTTACGGCGGGAACCTCCCCACCACGCCCTACGCCCAGCGCGCCGACGGCCGCGGCCCGGCCTGGTCCAACAGCCTCTTTGAGGACGCAGCCGAATTCGGCCTGGGCATGAGGCTTACCAGCGACAAGCTTGCCTCCCATGCCAGGGAAATAGCCGCCAAAGCCAGGGCCGAAGGCATCCAGGCCGGGCTGCTCGACAAGATACTGGCGAACACCCAGGCCGATGACGCGGCCATTGAGGAACAGCGCAAGCTGGCCGATGAGCTTAAAGCCGCCCTCAAGGACGATGCCAGGCCGGTCGCGAAACTGCTGCTCTCCCTGGCCGATCACTTTATCAAACGGTCGGTGTGGATTCTGGGCGGCGACGGCTGGGGCTACGATATCGGCTACGGCGGCCTTGACCACGTCATCGCTTCGGGCCGTAACGTGAACCTGATGGTCCTGGACACCGAGGTCTATTCCAACACCGGCGGCCAGATGTCAAAAGCCACCCCTGTCGGCGCTATCGCCAAATTCGCCGCCGCCGGCAAGGAGATTACCAAGAAGGATCTGGGCGCTATGGCCATGAGCTACGGCTATGTGTACACCGCCAAGATTTCCATGGGCGCCAATATGGCCCAGACTATCAAGGCGTTCCGGGAAGCGGAAAGCTACGACGGCCCGTCCATCATCATCGCCTATTCCCACTGCATCAACCACGGCATCGACATGAGCCGGGGCCTTGAACAGCAGAAGGCGGTGGTTACAAGCGGCCTCTGGCCCCTTTTCCGCTACGATCCCCGGCTCAAGGCCGAGGGAAAGAACCCCTTCCAGCTTGATTCCCGGGAGCCGAGCACGGCCCTGGAGGACTTTATGTACAAGGAAGTCCGCTTCAAGAGCCTCAAGGCCGCCTCCCCGGATCGCGCCGACGCCCTGCTTTCCAAGGCAAAGGCCCAGGCCGAGCGGGTCTGGAAAGAGTATAAATACCTGGCCGACCGTCCATTCTAAACGCCGGGGGGGAAGTCTCCCCCCCGCGGCGCGCGTGGCCGCGCCGCTCCCCCCTCTGCGGGGGCGGCGGCCGGCCGCTTTCCGCCCCCGCAACGCCCCTGGGCCTGGCGACGCAACACTCCCGAATCCGGTTATAATGCCGAAAATTTACTTGCCTCCAAGCTGAATTTTTTCTCTAGAGAGAACAAACTTTGTATTTTTTGATTTTTGTTCTCTGTAGAGAACAAACTTCGTATTTTTTAAAGTTTTTTCTCTGGAGAGAACAAACTTTTTATTTTTTGCAGTATACTTAAGTTATGGCGGAAACGGCTGTTTTAAGAAAGGAATATCTGGAAAGGCTTGTCGGCTGGCGGGAAAAGGCCGTGATCAAGGTAATTACCGGGGTCAGGCGCTGCGGCAAGTCCACCCTCCTCTCTCAGTATATGGAGTATCTCCGCTCCTCCGCTGTCCCGGACGACCGGATCGTTTTTGTGAACCTTGAGGACCTGGAATACCGGGATCTGCTTACCGCCGATTCGTTATACGCTTACATAAAAAACAGGCTTAGCGAATCGGCGTGGACCTATGTTTTCATTGACGAAGTTCAACAATGCGCGGAATTTGAACGGGCCGTGGACAGCCTTTTCATACAGAAAAATGTGGATCTGTATATAACCGGCTCAAACGCCTATATGCTCTCCGGGGAACTGGCAACCCTGCTTTCCGGGCGCTATGTGGAACTATCCATGCTGCCCCTGTCCTTTGCCGAATACGCCGGTTTTACCGGCGCGCTCAAAGACGGCCCGGCAAAGGCTTTTGACAGCTACCTTAGCTCCGGTTCGTTCCCCTATATAGCGGTTCTGCTGTCCGGTTTCACCGGGCCGCGTGATATGCTGATTCGCCGCTATGTCCGGCCTTACATCGAGGGGATATACAACACCATCCTTATCAAAGACGTGGCAAAACGGGAACAGATCCGGGATACCGCTGTGCTGCAGGACATAGTGCGGTTCCTCTGTTCCGCCATAGGCAGCCCGATTTCGGCAAGGAACATTGCCAATACGCTGAATTCCGGAGGCAGGAAAATATCGGTCAACACGGTTGAGGCATGCCTTGGCGCCCTCCGGGAAAGTTTCATCTTCTACCGGATCAGCCGTTTTGATATCAAGGGAAAGGAACACCTTAAGACCCTGGGGAAGTATTACATCGTCGATACGGGGATACGGGATCTGCTCCTGGCAGCTTCCTCCGCCGACCTGGGGCATCTGCTGGAGAACGTCATCTGCCTGGAACTTATGCGCCGGGGTTTTAAGGTAAATACCGGGAAAGTCGGGGAAAAGGAAGTGGATTTTGTGGCGCAGGGGCCGGGCGGGACAAGTTACTACCAGGCGGCGGCCTCGGTTCTGGACCCGGCCGTTCTTGAACGGGAACTCGCGCCCCTGCGGAAAATAGAAGACAATCACCCCAAGTACCTTCTTACCCTGGACGAATACATGAACGGCGCCAATTACGACGGTATCCGGCAGTTCAACGCGGTAGAATGGCTGCTTGGGCGATGACAGCCCTGGGATACCAAGCGCCATAGGCGTTCGTTCAAAGGTTTTCACCACGAAGTCGAAGAGGCGAATAAGTTTTGAATGAAGGGGAGGGGTCTGACCCCGGCTTACGTTCAAAGCCAAAAAGGGAAAGAAGTTAAAGAAATAAGAAATAACCACGAACTATACAAACACCACGAACTTCCGCTCAGGCATCTTCGGTTTTACCCGTCTTTTTCCATTCCCCCAGGGTACGGGTGGCCGGATCAAAGACCGCGCCCACCTTTACCAGATGTTTCCCGCTCGCGCTCCAGGGTATAAGGTACCCCTTTTCCTCTATCTGCCGTAACGCCGCC
>JAIRZS010000179.1 GCA_031267115.1 Treponema sp. | reverse complement strand
AAAAATCCCGATTATCCGGCGTGCGCGAACCTTTGGTTCGATCGGAGTTTGTAAGGTATAAAAATTCACTTTCGTGAATTTTTATACGGTTTTATGCGCGAAGCGCAACAAACTCCTAGCAGGCTGATTGGACTAAAACCACCTAATATGAGGAAATTATAGAAACTTAAACAAAAAATAACCACGAAGTCGAAAAGGTTGAATAAATAAAAAATAAAGAGGCATTTTAGTCTTCCTTTTTTGACTTATTCGACTTTGCGGTAAATTTCTGAAGTCAGGAGTACAAAGTGAAAACAAAAGCGGTTCGTATTTACGGCGTGAACGATCTCCGGCTGGAAGAATTTGATCTTCCGGAAATGAAGGACGACGAGATTCTCGCGCGGGTAGTGTCGGATTCCATCTGCATGTCCAGCCACAAGCTTGCCATGCAGGGCGAGAAACACAAGCGTATACGTTACGACATCAAAGAACGGCCCTGCATTATCGGCCACGAATTCTGCGGGGTTATCGAGAAAGTCGGGTCCAAATGGGCGGGCAAATTCAAGGCCGGGGACAAGTTCGCCATCCAGCCGGCGCTGAACTATCCGGACGCTTCGGGCCGGGCCACTCTCTGGGCGCCGGGCTATTCTTACGAGTTTATCGGCGGGGACGCTGCCTATATTATTATTCCCAAAGAAGTGATGGAAATGGGCTGCCTTCTGGAGTACAGGGCGGATAATTTCTTTATGGGTTCCCTGTCGGAGCCTGTTTCCTGTATCGCGGGCGCTTTCCACGCCCAGTACCATACCCGCGGCGGTTCCTACGACCACATGATGGGTATTGCCGAAGGCGGCTCCCTGGCCCTTCTCGCCGGGGTAGGGCCGATGGGCCTTGGGGCGATTGACTACGCGATCCACAACCCCCGCAAGCCCGCCCGCCTTGTTGTTACGGATATCGACGACAGCCGGCTTGAACGGGCCTCCCAGCTTCTGACCGTGGAAGACGCGAAGAAGAACGGGGTTGAGCTTGTCTACGTGAACACCAAAACCATTGCCGATCCGGTGGCCCATCTCAAGTCCCTGAACGGGGGCAGGCTTTACGATGACGTATTTGTCTTTGCCCCGGTCAGGCCGGTGCTGGAAATGGGCGACGCCCTGCTCGGCCACGACGGCTGCCTTAACTTCTTTGCCGGCCCCACGGATACCGGTTTCGGGGCGAACTTTAACTTCTACAATGTGCATTACGAGTCCCACCACATTGTGGGGACTTCCGGCGGTAATACCGGCGATCTGATCGAATCCCTGTCCATGATGGCCGAAGGCAGGCTCAACCCGGTTTTTATGATAACCCATATAGGGGGCCTCAACGCGGTGGCGAAGACAACTATCGATCTGGACAAGATTCCCGGCGGCAAGAAGCTTGTCTACACCCACAAGAACCTGGAGCTTACCGCCATTGCCGACTTCGCGGAGAAGGGCAAATCCGATCCCTTCTACGCCGGTCTTGCCGCAATCTGCGGGGCGAACAAGGGCCTGTGGAGCCAGGAAGCGGAACAGTACCTGCTTAAAAACGCGCCGGACATTTAAAACGTAAAATGTAGCGGGTACGGAACGCGGCATGGATGCCGCTGTTTACATTGCTATCCGCAAACGGCGGATAGATGGAGTTTGCCGCAGGCAAACTCCGATGCCAAAATCCGGCATGGATGCCGGATTTTGGCACGCGCAAGGGATTGGAGCGGTATCCTTTTTTGCCAAAGGCAAAAAAGATACAAGCGTAAAGCCCGGTCCGGGGGCCGTCCTGCCCTACGGGCAGGTAGGCGCGCGGATGCGCCCAGGATAAATATAAAAATATGAATTTGCCCTTGAGCGGCCGGGAATTAAGTTGACAAACCGGGGTTTTGGGGGGATTATTTTGGTAGCCTCTCGCGACGCCCGGCGGGGTTTTGCGGGAGGCCCGATATCTAACGCATGAAAGGAGGTAACTATTCAGTCTACCATCTGCCAATAGATGCTCAGTGGGGGTAGCTCGAAAAAAATGATAGTTTTTTTCGAGCGGAGGGGGTCCAACCCCCCTCGTTCAACCGAACATGCAAAAAGTCTTGACAAGACTTTTTGCGGAGCGGGGGCTTTAGCCCCCCGACTGAATAGTTACGAAAGGAGTTTGTTATGCTTATAGGCATTAATCCGGTGATCAGCCCGGAACTGCTGGACGCCCTGTTCCGCATGGGACACGGGGACGAGATTGTGCTGGCCGACGCTTTTTTTCCGGGAGACAGCTTTAACTCCCGGGTTATCCGGGCGGACGGGATCAGGATTCCGGCCCTGCTCGAGGGGATTCTCGCCCTTGTCAATCTTGATTCTTATGTCCCCCATCCGGTGGCGATGATGGCCGCCGCGAGCGGGGACAGCCTGGACCCGTCGGTGGAGGCTTCCTACCGGGCGGTGATCGACTGGCTTTGGCCCGGCACGCCCCCTACTGAAAGGATCGAGCGCTTTGCCTTTTACGAGAGGACAAAGACGGCCTACGCGGTGCTTATGACCGGGGAGACCGTCAAATACGGGAATATCATTCTGAAAAAAGGGGTTATACCCCTTAAATGAGGCCGGACGGCCCCATATCATCTTTGTCTGGAGGAGAAAATGGCAGATATTACGAGTCTGAAACAGAACCCGCCGGTGAACCGTTTCCGGGGGGCCTTGCCGAAAATCGGCATACGGCCCACGATTGATGGCCGGCGCCGCGGCGTCCGGGAATCCCTGGAAGAAGTTACCATGGGCATGGCCCGCGCGGCGGCCAAGCTTATTACCGAAAACCTGAAGCATCCCAACGGGCAGGCTGTCGAGTGCGTCATCGCCGATTCCACAATCGGCGGCGTGGCGGAAGCGGCCGCCTGCCAGGACAAGTTTTCCCGCGAAAATGTGGCCGTTACCCTGACCGTCACCCCCTGCTGGTGTTACGGCTCGGAAACTATGGACATGGACCCCCTGACCATCAAGGCGGTGTGGGGCTTTAACGGCACCGACCGGCCCGGCGCGGTTTATCTGGCGGCGGTCCTTGCCGCGCACAGCCAGAAAGGGCTGCCGGCTTTCGGCATTTACGGCCGCGACGTGCAGGACCTTTCCGACACGGGCAATATCCCCCCGGATGTAGCCGAAAAGATACTCCGTTTTGCCCGTTCCGCGCTTGCCGCCGCCTGGATGCGGGGCAAAAGCTACCTTTCCGTAGGCTCGGTTTCCATGGGCATTGCCGGCTCCATTTCCAACGCGGAATTTTTCCAGGAATACCTGGGGATACGGAACGAATACGTCGACATGTCCGAGCTTGTCCGGCGTTTCGAGGAGAAGATCTACTCCGAGGCCGAGTTCAAACGCGCCCTTGAGTGGACCCTGGCCAACTGCAAGGAAGGGCCTGACAACAATCCCCCGGCGGAGCAGCACAGCCGCAAGCAGAAGGACGATGTCTGGAAAACCTGCGTCAAGATGGCGATCATTATCCGGGACCTTATGGCGGGGAATCCGGACCTTAAACGGAAGAATCTGGCGGAAGAAGCCCTGGGGCATAACGCGATACTCGCGGGCTTCCAGGGGCAGCGCCACTGGAACGATCACTTCCCCAACGGCGATTTCCTGGAGGCTATCCTCAATTCCTCTTTTGACTGGAACGGCCTCCGCGCGCCCTATATCGTAGCTACCGAAAACGACGGGCTTAACGGCGTGTCCATGCTTTTCGGCTGGCTGCTCACCGGCTGCGCCCAGGCCTTTGCCGACGTGCGCACTTACTGGAGCCCCGACGCCGTCAAGCGGGTCACCGGCTGGCAGGCAAACGGCGCCGCGGCGGGCGGCTTTATCCACCTGATCAACTCCGGCTCCGTGGCCCTCGACGCGACAGGCAAGCAGCGGGTCAACGGCAAGCCCGGCTGGAAGCCCTACTGGGAAATTACCCCCGAGGAAGCGGGCGCGTGCCTGGACGCGGTAAGCTGGCGTTACGCCAGCCTCGGCTATTTCCGGGGCGGCGGCTATTCGGTTGACATAATCACCGAAGGGGATATCCCCGTCACCATGACCCGGCTCAACTTGGTCAAGGGCATTGGCCCCGTACTCCAGATCGCCGAAGGCCATACGGTCAATATTCCCCCCGAGGTACACGACAAGCTTGACAAGCGCACCGATCCTACCTGGCCCAGCACCTGGTTCGCCCCCCGGGTTACCGGCAAGGGCCCCTTTAAGGACGTTTACTCGGTAATGGCCAACTGGGGCGCCAACCACGGCGCGGTCTCATACGGCCATATCGGCGCGGACCTTATCACCCTGGCGAGCATCCTGCGCATACCCGTATGCATGCACAACGTAGAGGAAGACAGCGTCTACCGGCCCAGCTACTGGAATTCTTTCGGCATGGACAAGGAAGGCTCCGACTACCGCGCCTGCGCCGCCCTTGGGCCTCTGTATAAGTAACGCATCCGGCGAGGAGGGGCGCATCCGCGCGCCTGCCTGCCCGCAGGGCAGGACGGCGCGCGGACCGGGCTTTGCGCTTGTATCTTTTTTGCTTACAGCAAAAAAGGATACCGCTCCAATCCCTTGCGCGTGTTAAAATCCGCCATCCATGGCGGATTTTAACATCGGAGTTTGCCTGCGGCAAACTCCATCTATCCGCCGCTGGCGGATAGCCATGGAAACAGCGGCATCCATGCCGCAGCATCCGCGGCTAATTTTTTAACCGCGAAGTCAAAAAAGTCGAATAAGTTCACTAAGCGGAGTATGAAATGATACTTCTTTCCTTGTTACTTCTTCCACTTCTTTGACTGCGAATCTTCGGTTCGATTCGACTTTGTGGTAAAATTCCAAAGCATGTGTCAATCTTCTCTACTTCTTTTTCCCTGCTTCTTTGACTGCGAACCTTCGGTTCGATTAGACTTTGCGGTAAATACGGCGATAAATTCCCTACCACGGAACGCGCAAGGGATTGAAGCGGTATCCTTTTTTGCCGGAGGCAAAAAAGATACAAGCGTAAAGCCCGGTCCTGGCGCGGA
>JAIRZS010000172.1 GCA_031267115.1 Treponema sp. | reverse complement strand
TGCTCAACGGTCTCGTAGACCACTAGCAAGTACGAACTTCTAGCCTTCCCCTGTCGATACGTTCTTCAGGTTATACCACATTTACCGACCCTGGTTAACTTTTTATCATTCCTGCTCACTGTTCCCGTCTTCCACTGTTAACTGTTAACTCTGTTCGTGTAAAAACAGGAAAAGGAGATGCGGCTACTTGCCAAATCCGGGGGGAAAGTATATAATCCTACGTACTGATATAAAGAAACGAGGTATTTTATGGAAATGACGGCGGAAATGCTCTCCGGAATCAAGGCATCAATAAGCAGCGCAATGAAGGGCGGGTTCTACCGGAAACGCTTCGCGGGGATTGACCCGGAAGATATCAGGAGCCGGGCCGATTTCGAACAGCTTCCCCTGACGGAGAAGGAGGACCTCCGGGAGGCCTATCCCCTGGGGCTTCAGGCGGTGGGCGACGAGCGCGTTGTCAGGATTCACTCGTCATCGGGGACGACCGGCAAGGCGGTGATTATCCCCTATACGCAAAAGGACGTGGACGACTGGGCCGTCCAGTTTGCCCGCTGTTACCGCATGGCCGGCATTACGGATACGGACCGCATACAGATTACCCCCGGCTACGGCCTCTGGACCGCGGGCATAGGCTTCCAGCTTGGGGCCGAACGGCTTGGGGCAATGGCTATCCCCATGGGGCCGGGGAACACGGACCGGCAGATACAGATGATGACGGACCTTAGGGCCACGGTCCTCTGCGCTACAGCGTCCTATGCCCTGCTTTTGGCCGAGGAAATCGAGCGCCGGGGGCTGCGGGACAGTATCTGCCTGAAAAAAGGGGTAATCGGCTCCGAGCGCTGGGGGGAAAAGATGCGCGGGCGTATTTCCCGGGAACTGGGAATCGAACTCTACGATATTTACGGGCTTACCGAGATCTACGGCCCCGGCATCGGGATTAGCTGCGAGCACGGCTGCGGCATGCACCTCTGGACCGATTACTTTTACTTCGAGATAATCAACCCGGACACCGGCCGGCCTGTCCCGGCGGGGGAAACCGGCGAGATCGTAATCACCACGCTGCGAAAGGAAGGCGCCCCGCTTATACGCTACCGTACCCGCGACCTGACCAGGGAAATACCCGCTCCCTGCCCCTGCGGTTCGCCTTATCCCCGGATCGGCATGATCGCGGGCCGCTCGGACGACATGGTAAAGGTAAAGGGCGTGATGATCTACCCCAGCCGGGTGGACGAGCTTCTATCTGCCATTCCCGGCGTATCCAGCGAATACCGTATAGAGATCGCCCGCGCCGGGGGCCGCGACACGATGACTCTCTGTTTTGAAACGCCGCTGGGCAGCCCCGGCGAGCGGGGCAGTCTGGAAAAAACCGTGGAGGCGCGCTTCCGGGAAAGGATCGGCGTTACCCCCAGGGCCGTGGCCGCGGGGATGGGGGAGCTTCCCCGTAGCGAGAAAAAGACCGCCCGCATCATCGACAAAAGGGAGTAGGCGGCAGGGAATAGCCTGTAGCGGGCGGGCTGATTTACTAACCATATTGTTATGCGCCATTTGTCCTAAAATTTGTTGAAAAATTATGAACAAACACTGTTATGAACAAACACTTGACACAATATCAGAATATTGATATTTTTTAGGTATAACTCGTTTTTTGGAGGACTTTATATGCCCATTATCAAAAAAAGTGCCGATTTACGGAATAATTACAGCGAAATTTCCGCATTTTGCCATAAATATAGGGAACCTATATTTATAACAAAAAATGGAGAAGGGGATCTTGCTGTAATGAGCATAGAAACATATGAAACTTTATCTGGGAAAAATGAATTGTATAGATTTATTCAGGAAGGGATTGATGACATAAAGAACGGGAAAACATTAACGGAAGAGGAAGTTGTGAAAAATATGGAACAGGCATTGGAGAAATGAAAATGTTTACATTAACATTTTCTTCAAAAATCAATGATGATATTGTTTCATCAATAGGATATATAAAAAATACATTACAAGCGCCGATGGCCGCTGAAAATCATGTCAAAGAATTGAAAAAGGCATATGAAAAACTAAAGGAAAACCCTTACAGCAGGCCGTTAGTGCATGATAATTATTTAGCATCTCAAGGGATAAGGTTTATCAAGGTAAAAAATTATATTTTAATATATTATATCAACGAAGGGAACAAAGAAGTATTTCTTTATCGGTTTATGTATTCCCGAAGAGATTGGATAAATATATTGACAAAAGAATTGACAGAAGAATAAAAGCATTTAAAAAATAATGGAATACGGGCAAACGGCACATAACGTGCCGGAACGTTATATGCAATGGGGGAATTGAAGAAGGAACCGCCGCAAAGCCGAACTGAACCGAATCAAACCGGGTCAACGGTTCGTTAAACCTTTGGCCTGCGGTCGAACAAGCAAAGAAAGCAGGCGTTTTAGCCTTCCTTCTTACACTTCTTTGACTTTTTCGACTTTGCGGTAAAATTCCCAGGCATACTTTTTAGTATAACCAATCAATCCCCTATTCGTCCCAGAGCCAGGTCGACAGGTAGCGCTCGCCGCTGTCCGGCAGGACCGCGACAATGGTCTTGCCCTTGTTTTCCGGGCGCTTGGAAATGGCAAGAGCCGCTTCCAGGGCCGCGCCCGAGGAGATACCCACGAGGATTCCCTCTTTTTTTGCCAGCGCGCGGGCGGCGTTCCCGGCCTTTATGTCGTCGGTCTGGTAGATTTCGTCAATAATGTCCTTGTCGTAAACCTGCGGCACAAAACCCGCGCCTATCCCCTGTATTTTATGGGGGCCGGGCTGCCCGCCGGAAAGCACCGGCGAGGCCGAGGGTTCCACGGCCACAACCTGGACCGAGGGCTTTTTGGATTTGAGGTATCTGCCCGCGCCGGTCACCGTGCCGCCCGTGCCGACCCCGCCGACCAGGATATCGATCTTGCCGCCCGTGTCCTTCCAGATTTCCGGGCCTGTAGTCGTCTCGTGGATCGCCGGGTTCGCGGGGTTATTGAACTGCTGGGGGATAAATGAATTGGGGATAGAAGCCGCCAACTCCTCGGCTTTTGCGATAGCGCCCTTCATGCCCTTGGCCCCCTCGGTAAGCTCCAGTTCCGCGCCCAGTGCCTTGAGCAGCTTGCGCCGTTCGATTGACATAGTCTCCGGCATGGTCAGGATGATCCGGTAGCCCTTGACCGCCGCCACAAACGCAAGCCCAATCCCGGTATTGCCGCTGGTAGGCTCAATCAGCACCGTCCCCGGCTTGATCCTGCCGTCCTTTTCCGCCGTCTCGACAAGCGCCAGGGCAATCCGGTCCTTCACGCTGTGCAGCGGGTTAAAAAACTCAAGCTTGGCATAGACCGCCGCCGCCCCCTCGTTGATCTTGTTGATTTTCACGAGAGGGGTATTCCCTATCAAATCCGTAATCTTTTCGACTTTTGCCATAATGTGCTCCTCTTGAAATCATAGTATTTATATAGGTATTATCTACATTATTTTCAGAATTGTCAAGCGGAAAATAAAGAATTCGGGCGCATCCGCGGGCCAACCTGCCCGCAGACCGGGCTTTACGGGGCTGCGCTAACGCTCCGGCCCCGGCGCTCCGCGCCGGGTCTGCTTCGCACCCCTCCAATCCCTTGCGCGTGCCAAAAATCGCCATCCATGGCGATTTTTGTCATCGGAGTTTGCCTGCGGCAAACTCCATCTATCCGCCATAGGCGGATAGCGAGTAATTGCCGCTTCGCGGCAAGTTCTTCCGGAAACCGCGGCATCCATGTTGCAGATGTTAGACACACTATGCGGAAATTTTACCGCGAAGTTGAATAAGTATAAAAAGTAGGAAAAAAAGTACCGCTTCATACTCCGCCCTGCGGCAGCGCCGTCGGCAGCTAAATGGCGGATTTAATTAATCTTTGCGTTAATATATCCTGTATATTTCTTCTTGAATCTATTATCAATAGTACCGTTACCGTATCTTTATCAACCCTGTATATTATTCTCCAGGGCGATTCTGTTATTTG
>JAIRZS010000064.1 GCA_031267115.1 Treponema sp. | reverse complement strand
GCCTCCCGGCCCCCCTGCGCTCCAGCCTTGCCCCCTTCCGGCCCAAGGCTTACGCTACCCCCCTGCCAAGCGCCAAAGGCGCCATACCCCGGACTAACGCGCCGGCAATTCCCAGCCTGCTCCCCCATTATCAAAAACATGCTTTGGAATTTTACCGCAAAGTCGAATAAGTCAAAGAAGGAAAAGAAGCCGGCGGTTTCATGTATTTTTATTCGAAAGTCTGGTTTAATACCCCGGGGCTTGCCCCGGCTCGAATCACGCAATGTTTGCAAAAAAATTTGGTATTAAACCAGACGGTATAATGAACTACCTCGCCCTGAAGGGCGAGGTATCAGATTTTTCTTTGAAAAATCTGTCGTTGGATAGGAAATTATCAATACTGCGCGGTTCATACCCCACAATTTATGTGGTGGTAAAAAATTCGCCCTGAAGCTCCCCCGCCGAAAGGCGGGTTCTTGGGTATTACACCCGCGCTTTCCAATAAACTTCCTATCGAACGTGCCTCCGTTCGAACTAACGCAACGCTTAAGATACCGCGCGGCTTGCCGCGCAGAGGCTCATTACGAACAGAGTTACAGAATGCGCTTCTTGTTCCACTCGGGGAGCAGGGACCGGGGGCCGCGGAGCAGGGCGCTTGCCAGGGCGCGCGAGACGGCGGCGAAAACCTGCTCCAGAACGGGCAGATCGGCTTCCTCAAAGTCCGAGAGTACCCAGCCCGCGATATCGCCGTGCCGGTCGGGATTGCCGCCTTTGCCCGGCTCCCGGTCGTCAGGGCGGCCGATGCCGATACGCAGCCTCCAGAAGTCCGCTGTGCCGAAACTCGCCTTCATGGAACGCAGGCCGTTGTGCCCGCCAAGCCCGCCGCCGAATTTAAAACCCGCGGCGCCCAGGGGCATCTCCAGCTCGTCGTGGACCGCAAGTATCCGCCCGGGGGGGATCTTGAAAAAAGAGGCGGCCGCGGCTACCGATTCTCCGGAAAGATTCATGAATGTTTCGGGAAATATAAAGTGAAAACGCCGGGGAAGATCTTCCGGGCTTTCAGATGTGCCGTTAATGCTGTCAGCACAATTATCAGGCGTATTTTCGGCTGTTTTTAGAAAGGGGAGAAGCCGGTCCTGATCCAGCGCCGCGTAACGGCCCCGGTATTTTTTCTGCGTGCTTAAACAGCCGGCAAAGGGGAGTCTTTCCGCGAAAAGCCAGGGGACATTGTGGCGGTTCCGGGCATACCGGGATCCGGGATTGCCCAAAAAAGCGATAAGTTCAATCATTTCCTTTACTTAATCTCTATTCCTGTGATAAAATGGCCTTGCTTCAACCGGCATTGAAAATAGAGCCTGTTCCAAAACCCGGTTGGTTTTGCTCAGGCTCTTGGAAAAATCGGTCAAAAGCCCGGTTTTTCCCCTAATCTAAGGAAACTGTTCCAAAAACTGAAGTTTTGGAACAGCCTCAATATACAAAGAAAATGCCGGTTCATACAATCCGGCGCCGGGGGCATTTATGGTTGTAAGAAAGTACGAGGGGATAAATTACACTGAATCCCCCCTGCCGGCGGAATGGACCGCCGGGGGAAGCGTTTCGGGGATTCGCCTTGTGTACGCGGCGGACCAGAAAAAAGACGGGGAAACTATCGGCGCTTTTTCAGCAGGGCGCGGAAGCGAAAGCGGTTCCCCGGGGCTGGTTATCCCTGTCGATCTCTGGACTTTTGACGAATTGGCCGGGCGGGCCGGCATGGACGCCGAAAGCCGCGCCGCTTTTGCCTCCGCAGAGGACCTTGCCCTGCAATGCGGGGGCTGGCTTTCCTGGTCGGCCGGCTGGGAGCTTATGAAAGGCGAACGTCTGCCCCGGCGCGTGCTGTTCCTGCCGGCCTTGCGCAAGCTTACCAACCGCGAGGGGGACAGCCTGGAGCCGGCGGTCCCGGTCCCGCTTGAAGCCGAAATGCCGGCGCTGCCGCCGGAAGGGTGGGAAAGCGGGCATTTCATCATTTATCTGCGCGCGGGCAGCCGCTACCTCTGCGTCGCTTCCAGGGACGGGGGCGCCCTGCCGCCGGCCGGCTTCCGCATTCAGCGGGAAGCGCGGGCCATTATTGCCGAGGTTTTCTGCCCGGACAAGGCCTGGAAGCTGCAGGATACGCTGGCGGAACTGGTCATTTTTTCCGCCGAGGGGTACTTCAATTTTAAAGACACGCTCCGCCATTTTTACCGGCAGGAAGATTCTTTTAAAAAAATAGAATTTCTCCGGGGCGGCGGGGACCGGCATCCCGGCGGCTACGAATCCTGGTACAACCACTATACTTTCGTCAATGAAAAAATAATCCTGAACGATCTGAACGCGCTGGAAAAAACAGAAAATCTTCTAAAGCTTGATTTTCTGGACAGGCAAAGGCCGGTTGTTTTTCAAATCGACGACGGCTGGGAAAAGAATGTAGGAGAATGGGAAACGAACGCCCTGCGTTTTCCCAACGGCCTTGCCCCGGTAGCGAAGAAAATCGAAGAAGCGGGCTATATCCCCGGCCTCTGGTTCGCCCCTTTCCTTGTAACCCGGAAGTCCCGCATTTTCACCGAACGTCCGGGCTGGCTGCTCAGGGATAAAAACAAGCAGGAAATAGCCGCCGGATTTAACCCCAACTGGGACGGGGAGTTTTACTGCCTTGACCTTTCCCGGAAAGACGTGCTGGATTACCTTGGGCGGATCATGGACCGGGCCATTGACGAATGGGGTTTCCGTTACCTTAAACTGGATTTCCTTTACGCTGGATTTTTTTCGGGCGCGTATTCGGGCGGGGGGAGTCCCTACGAACACTACGAGGAGGCCTGCGCCGTCCTTACATCCCGCGACAAAACCGCGTCGGGCCGGCCGGTAGCATATCTTGGATGCGGCTGCCCCCTGGGCCCTTCGTACCGGCACTTCCCCCTTTCCCGCATCGGGGCGGATACCCGCGAGCATTGGGACTGGAAACTACCCAGGCTGCTTGGGCACACCGGCGGCCCCGGCGCGTACATAAACCTTATGGATACCATAGGCCGCTCCTACCTTAACGGCACGGTATATTGCAGCGATCCCGACGTGATCTTCCTGCGTTCAAAAAATTGTTCCCTCAGGGAAAATGAAAAAGAACTAATCGCGCTGGTAAACTTCTGCCTGGGCGGCCAGATCATGCTTTCCGACGATCCGCGCCAAATGTCCGCGGCGGATACGGCCCTGACCCGGCGTTTGGTAAAACTTTTCGACATACTTGCCGGAGACGAGTACGGCGCGGTCCGGCTTGACCTCAATGTATTTCGCCTGGAAAGCCGTTCCGGAAAAACCGCAGGACTCATAAACCTGGGGAAGCGCCCCTACCGCCTGGGCAGGGACAAAGATCCCGCGCTTTTTGCCGCCCTTGGCAAAGGCAGGGCGCTGACAAGCTGCCGGCCCAAAAGCGGCCCCGGCTGGCTGGGCTTTGCCGCGCACACAATTACGTTATGCGAGATTCCGCCTGTGCCTTAAGCATTTTTCGTAACTATTCAATCTACACCTGCCAATAATTGCCAAGCGGGGGGGCTAGACCCATATGCGTTTATTTAAAGGTTTTCACCGCAAAGTCGAAGAAGTCGAAAAAGTTTTTTGTCATGGTCCCACAGGAAGACGGGTGATTTGCTCCATAAATCGCCCCAGAGTTTCGCGGAAGGGGTGGGAGGAAGGCAAGATTGGCGGGCGGAAGCAAAAATTTTAGTTTTAACCGGAAATTTTTGTAAAGCTCTTACCCGCTCCGTCAAACCGCCGCGCACTGCTGCCGCGTTAAATACCGCAGGATTTCTTCCGCAAGCGCGGCGGGGGCCTTTTCCCCGGCATTAACAGTAAGGCCGGCAAGTTTCCGGTAAGATGACGCGCGCCGTTCGTGGAGACGGCGGTGGGTTTCCCGGGGATTCCCGGTATTGAGGAACGGCGGCAGTTCCCCGGCCTCCGAGGCTTTTTTGCCGATACGCGCCCATGCGGTTTCGGCGGACACTTCCAGATAGACCAGCAGGGCGCGGCGCGGCGCCGGCTGGCGGAGAAGGGACAGGGCCGCTTCGTTATCAACAAGGCCGCCGCCTGCGGCAATGATACGCAGCGCGGGCTTTGCCGGGGGACGCGCGGCGTCAGGGGCGTTTTCCGCGAAAAGGGCGGCGAGGGCTTCCGCTTCGGCCTGCCTGAAAATCCCGGGGCTTTCCCGGTACAAGTCCCGCACGCTTTTCCCGGCCCGTTTTTCGATACATTCATCGAGATCGATAAAGGTCCCCCCGCAAAGCATCGCCAGAGACTTGCCCGTGCTGGTTTTTCCCGAGTGTTTGGGGCCGATTAGAATAACGGTATCAATATTGGACGGGATATCCACAGCGCCAAACTCCCGGATATCTGCTTTTCAGGGCCGGCCTGCCGCCAGTTTTCTGCCGATTGCCTCGCGCAGCAGGGGTTCGGGGTCCTGCCAGCCCGGCGGCTTACTTGTCTTGCCGTCATCCTTGTAATGAGGTTTTCCGTCCGGCCATAATTTCGACATATTCGCGCTGTGAACAATTTCAAATATTTCATCGGGTTCTATGCCCATCTCGACCAGGGTGCCGAGCGCGAAATAAATCAGGTCGATCATGGCATCGGCCTGTTCGTATATGGTTTCGGAGGCATAAAATTCGTCCAGTTCTTCCTGCATCCATTTCCCCCGCGCGTCAACACGATCGCCGTTAAGCATCTGCGGCGTACCGGCTGCGGGATGACCAAATTTAAGGTGAAAATCTTTTACCATTTCCCACTGCTTATTCATGTGTATTCCGCCTTTCCTTCCGTCTTATTCCCCTCTTTGCCTTCGATTTTGATCAGATGTTCCGCTTCCGTAAGGCTGACGCCACGGGTTCTGGCGAGCGCGGCGCGGTCCTCGTACTCAATCTTGCTCCGCAGCAATTTTCCATTATAATAAACTTCTTTTGTCTTCGCGCTTCCGAAACCGCCGCTTAGTTCCCCTGTTTCCCGCCTTAGGGATATTCTGCGCGCCGGAATTTCCCGGAAGCCGATGGTGCTGGAATACCTGAACATGGCGTCCCTTACCGCTTCCAGTTTTTCATGGGAACAAAGGGCGGCGGCGATGCTGCCGGGCCGGGATTTTTTCATCAGGCAGGGG
Source organism: Treponema sp. (assembly GCA_031267115.1). Lineage (GTDB taxonomy): Bacteria > Spirochaetota > Spirochaetia > Treponematales > Breznakiellaceae > JAIRRR01. The sequence goes on along the minus strand of JAIRZS010000064.1, from coordinate 1,855 downwards.
GTAATGGTAACATCCAGGGCGCCCGAGGCAAAGAGTCTTTCCATGAGGAAGGCCAGTTCCTCGGCGGTCATGTCGTCGATGTTTGCCTCGACGAGGATGAGTTCTTCGCAGAGGACGCCGCCCCCGGGGGGCTGCCCGGCAGCGGGGGACGCGGCGGATGGCTGCTCTCGCAGGGAGACGCGGAGAAGATTGGGCCGTTCCATTCTGCGGGTACCGATGCCGCAGCCTGTCCTGATTTCGGTAAAAGCGCTTTGGGTAACAAACTCGTCCGCAGAAGCGGCGATGATCGCGGCGCCGGTGGGGGTTGTCATTTCTTTGTTAAAGCCGCCCGATGTTACCGGGATTCCCCGCACCAAGGCAAGGACAGCCGGCGCCGGTACGGGCAGTATTCCGTGCGCGCACTTTACCGTCCCGCCGCCCAGCTCGACAGGCCCGGCGGTAATTCTATCCGGGCCAAGCATATCAAGGCATATTGCCGTTCCTACTACATCAATGATAGAGTCCAGGGCGCCTACTTCATGAAAAGTAACTTCGCCGGGGCTTACGCCGTGAACTTCGGCTTCCGCTTCGGCGATACGGGTAAAAATTGCAATGGCGCGTTTTTTCGCGCCCGCGTTTATGGCGGACTTTTCGATCAGCGCCCGTATGTCGCGCCAGGAATGGTGCGCGTGAATACCGCCGTGCCCGCAGGCGCTTTGATGATCATGATCGCCGCAGCCGCAGCCGTGGCTGTGGTGTTCGTGATGCCCATGATCATGATGCCCGTGCCCGGGATCATGGCCGCAATCGTCATCGTGGGCAATGTGATCCGTCCGGCCTTCCAGGTCAACAACCGCGTGAAGGCCGCGGAGGCCTCCGCGTTCAGCCTCGACAAAATCGAGTTTCCAGCCTTCAACACCAAGTTTGGCAAGTTCCGACCGCAGCTTTTCCGGGTCAACACCGAGATCGACCAGGGCGCCCAGGGCCATGTCGCCTGAAATCCCCGCATAACAATCAAAGTGAAGTATTTTCATGAACTATTGTACTGAAACGGCTTTTTTAAAGTTTTCCACTACCTGCCCAACCGCGGGCCGGGCGTCCACGTCAAGGAGGAGGCCCTTTTGGCGGTAATAGTCGATAAGGGGCGCTGTTTGTTCGCGGTACACATGGAGGCGCTTCTGAATTGCCTCCTCGCTGTCGTCGTCGCGGGTGTAGACTTCCCCGCCGCAGAGGCCGCAAATGTTGCCTTTGGGGGGATCGAACAGGACATGAAAATTATGCCCGCATTTACGGCAGACCCGCCTTCCCGAAAGGCGCTCTACCACCGCGGCGTCGGGAATGTCGAAATTGACCACCTTGCCTACAGCGGAAAAAGAGGCCAGCGCTTCCGCTTGGGCTATGGTCCTGGGGAAACCGTCCAGAATGTAACCTGTCTGAACATCCGGTTCGGCGAGCCGTTCCCTGACCAGGGCAATGGTGGTTTCATCGTCCACGAGCTTTCCCGCGTCGATGATCGCCTTTACCTTAAGCCCCAGCGGGCTTTGGGCGGCAATGGCGGCCCGGAAAATATTGCCGGTACTGATATGGGGTACTTTGAGAATTTCCACCGCCTTCGCGGCAAGGGTGCCTTTTCCCGCCCCCGGGGGGCCTAAAAATATCAGGTTCATGAATCGATCATAGCACTACAGCGGGGGTTTGAAAAGGGGTCGGGCGGGCGGGTAGCGGCGGGGAGTTATATTTCAGGATTTTACCACGAAGTCGAAGAAGTCGAATAAGTTTTGAATGAAGGGGAGGGGTCTGACCCCGGCTTACGTTCAAAGCCAAAAAGGGAAAGAAGTTAAAGAGGTCTTCCTTCCTTCTTGTACTTCTTTTACTT
>JAIRZS010000002.1 GCA_031267115.1 Treponema sp. | reverse complement strand
GCCGTATTCGGCTATATCGGGCCTGTTTGTATAGATTTTTTGCGGGAAAGCGCTATAATATTGGCATCCTGTAGGCTGTCCGGCGGTACCGGCGTATAAGGTCAAAATGTGGGGTGAGTTATTCCTATTTAGTATATCGATCGTCTTTTTTCTGGTCATTATTTACACTCTTGGTATGCTCTGGTTTACAGATACAAGGAACCGCAGGCTGGTCGAGCTTTTTGCCCTGGGAGGTTCTACCAGTTTTTGGGTACTCTTAAATGCCGTCGGCTTGTTGGTAAGCGACAGGTACTTCCCCTTTGTCTTTACTTTCCGGTCGGTGGCTCAGGTCATGAGTCCCTATTGTATTTTCGCCTTTGCCTGTTCCCTGAACCGTATAAATTGGCTTAAAATACCGGCCGTTAAATATCCGGTAATCGTACTGCCGGTTCTGGATATCCTGCTTGTATTAACAAACCCCCTGCACCACCTCTTTTATCAAGTGTATGCCAGCCCCAGGCCGGTCTATGCCCCTGTTTTTTGGATACACTATTTTTTCCTCCTTGTAAGCTGGGGCGGGGGGATAGTGTTACTGCTCAGGTATATTACCAAAACCGTGTCAATCCGTTCCCATCAGATCATCCTGTCCGCTGCCTCCGCCTGCCCCCTGATCCTCAACATACTGTTTACTTTCGGTATTCTTATGGAGGCCGGTATCTATTACGATATAGTCCCCATGGGATATTTTGTTCTGTTTATTTCTTTTGTGCTTCTGTCGAACCCGGTCAGGCAGCTTAACCTCAGGATCATCGGGATAAACAAGATTCTTTCTTCCTACGCCGATTTCTATGTGGTGCTTTCCCTGGATAAGATCGTTATCGATACCAATATGACCCAGGACAGGCACCGTATGCCGGTAAAAATTGTTCCGGGCATTACCACTGCCGAAGAAATGACGGTCCAGTTGGATACGATAACCGCCTATCAGGAACCGGATCAGGTGCTGAGGAAAATTACGGATTTTTCCCGTGAATTTACCACAGGGGAGATAACCATTGTTGTCGATCAGCATAGCGAGCGTACATTTACCCTTCAGCGCCAGGAGATTGCCAATGGCAGGGAAATTACGGGCTATACCATTACGATTGCCGATGTGACGGTGTACCGGTCCATGATAAAGGAAATTGGCAAGCAGAATGAGATGCTCAAGGACCTGAAACAAAAGGCCGAAGCGGCTTCCTCGGCGAAAAGCGCCTTCCTCGCCAACATGAGCCACGAGATGCGTACTCCCCTTAACGCGATTATCGGGCTGTCGGAACTGGAGCTTGACGGAAGCGGCGAAGATACCGGCGCGAGCCAGGGTACCCGGAACAATCTTGAGAAGATATACAATTCGGGCATGAATCTTTTGGGAATCATTAACGACATTCTGGATATATCAAAAGTTGAATCGGGGAAATTTGAGCTTTTATCCGGCCAGTACGAAATGCCAAGCCTTATCAACGATACTATTACGCTCAATATTGTACGTATCCATGATAAACCTGTCACCTTTATCCTGGACATTGACGCGAATATCCCGAATGCGCTTTACGGGGACGAGCTTAGGATCAAGCAGATATTCAATAATTTTTTGAGCAACGCTTTTAAATATACAAAGACGGGAACGGTAAAATTCGGGCTGAGGTGCGAAAATGCGGAGGAGCAGGCGGGCGGGCCGGGAGGAATCGCGGTTCCGGGAGTATGGCTTTACGGGTATGTCAGCGATACGGGGATAGGCATCAAGCAAAAGGATCTGGAAAAACTCTTCCACGATTATACCCAGCTGGACATGAAGAGCAACCGGAATATCGAGGGAACCGGGCTTGGGCTTTTTATTACCAGGCAGATGATCGAGATGATGAAAGGTTCCGTGGAGGTGAAAAGCGAGTACGGCCTGGGCAGCACTTTTTCTTTCCGCCTCCTTCAGGGATCCGTGAATGCCGCGCCTATCGGAAACGCGGTGGTGGAAAGCCTTAAATCCCTTGATTATGTTACGACACGCCGTGACCGGCACCGGAATCTGGTCCGGGCCAGGCTTCCCTATGCGCGGGTACTGGTTGTGGACGACGTACAGGTGAATCTTGACGTTACCCGTGGTATGATGAAGCCCTACGGCATGACTGTTGACTGCGTGACTTCCGGCCGCGAGGCTGTGGACCTTATTCGCCGGGGGGTTAAATACGATGCGGTTTTCATGGACCACATGATGCCGGAAATGGACGGCATTGAGGCGCTGCGGATCATCAGAAACGAGATCGGTACTAAATATGCGGAAACCGTGCCTGTTATCGCGCTTACCGCCAATGTTATTGCGGGAAATGAGGAAATGTTTTTCACGGCGGGGTTTCAGGCCTTCCTCTCAAAGCCGATTAATATTCTCAGGCTTAACGAGGTGATAAACCACTGGGTCAGGGACAGGGAGCGGGAGAAGGAGCCTGGCCCGGAAAATGATTCCGCGTTTCTTCCCGGCGCCGGAGCAAAGCCAAAACTGCTTGCGGGCAAATCGGTCCCCGGCGTCAACCTTGATATGGGATTGGAGCGTTTCGGGGATGAGGAAAGCTACATCACCGCCATCCGTTCCTTTACATGCCATACGCCGGCCCTGCTGGGGGAACTGCGGGAATTTGAGGCGGACCTTGAAAGATTCCGTATTACGGTACACGGCGTTAAGGGTTCAAGTTACGGAATTTGCGCGGATAAAGCCGGAAAAGACGCGGAAGCCCTTGAAAGCGCGGCGCAAAACGGAGACCGGGACTACCTGGCGTCCCACCGCGATGATTTTATTGCCGAAACCGGGATCCTTGTACGAGACCTTTCCGCTATGCTCGATTCCCTGGAAAAGCGGAAGGCGCAGAAAGCCGGGCCCGATCGCGCGGTTTTGGCCCGGATGCGGGAAGCGGCCGCCTCTTACGACATGGCGGAGATGGACGGGCTTATCGAGGAACTTGAGCAGTACTCTTATGTTTCGGGAGCGGATCTTGTGGAATGGCTGAGGGAACGCGCGGACAGATCCGAATTTGATGAAATTGCCGAAAGGCTTTGCGCGATGCCATGACGGGGTTTTGGGCTTTCGGAGTTTGGTGCAAAGCCCCAAACTCCACGGCTGCCTGATTCCGGAGACGCGCAAGGGATTGGAGCGGTATCCTTTTTTGCCGCAGGCAAAAAAGATACAAGCGTAAAGCCCGGTCCGCAGGCAGGACGGCCTGCGGATGCGCCCAAAATGCGAATATGAAAATTTCTATTATGCGTTTACTTTATAGTTAAAGGAGAAAATTTTAATGCCAAGAGAACGTCAGATTGTTATGCTAGTAGACGACAACATGGCTAACCTTACTGCTACTAAGCTCATGCTCAGGGATTTTTACGAGGTATATCCGATACCTTCCGGAGAAAAGATGTTTGATATTCTGGAAAAGGTTACTCCGGATCTGGTCCTGCTGGACGTGGAGATGTCCGGCATGTCCGGCTACCAGGTTTTGGAGAAGCTCAAGGCGGACGCTAAAACCCAGGACATTCCGGTAATTTTCCTTACGGCAAAAAGCGACGCCGGAAGCGAGCTTAGGGGGCTTTCCCTGGGCGCTATTGATTATATCTTCAAGCCCTTTTCCCCGGTCCTGCTCCGCAAGAGGATAGAAAACCACCTTCTTCTGACGGAGCAGAAAAAACAGCTTAAAGATTACAATGATAATCTTCAGAAAATGGTAAAACAGCGTACGGAGCAGGTAGTGGAACTGCAAAACGCGGTGCTTCAGACTGTGGCGGAACTGGTGGAATTCCGGGACGACACGACCGGCGGCCATATTGCGCGCACGCAGCGGTACCTTGAGCTTTTGGTAGACAGGCTGATACAGGAGAGGATATACGAGGAAGAAGTATCGCGGTGGAACCAGGAATTTCTTATTCCTTCCGCCCAGCTTCACGATGTGGGAAAGATAGGAATTCCCGACAGTATTCTGAACAAGCCCGGGCGGCTTACCCCGGATGAATTTGCGATTATGAAAAAGCACACTACTATCGGCAAGGCGGCGATTGACGAGATCATGAAGATTACAAAGGAACACGATTTTCTCGCCCATGCCGGGATATTTGCGTATACCCACCATGAAAAGTGGGACGGCAGCGGTTATCCGAGCGGCTTAAAGGGAAACGCGATTCCCCTGCAAGGCCGGCTTATGGCTGTCGCCGATGTGTACGACGCGCTTATCGCGGCAAGGCCCTACAAGAAGCCCATGAGTACCGGGGACGCGAAGAGGATAATGCTTGAGGGGAAAGGCAGCCATTTCGATCCGGTGCTGGCGGATCTGTTCGATTCATTGTCGGAGGAGTTTGCCCGGATCGCGAAAACCTGCAATTCGGAAATGCCGGAAACACCGGGCGGAGAGGCGGGCTAATTATTTTATCTCGAACACGTCTTTGTTGTAGGTGATCTCGGTCTTGGCTTCCGATATGGGTATCCATTGTACAATAAAGGAAATCTCGTTGTTAAACTTGTAGCTGTAGGGGGGGGTCCCGGACGTATCAAGATACGGGGAAAGCCTCCAGTCGAGTTTCGCGTTCCAGTCGCCCAGATGGTGGGTCAGGCTCAGGCCAAAACTCTTTAGTTTAAAGCCGGATGTGCGCCTTAATGTTTCATTGTCAAAGCGGAAAGAGTTGATCAGATCAATTAGGGCATTTTTTTCGCCTGGAATTTCATCCTCAAGATCGAAAAAGGGAAGGTTCTGGATATAACGGAACACCACCGCGTTTTCCGAAGAAGTGTTAAAGGAAAGATCGAGGAATTTTGTAATTCCCAGGGTAAAGCTAAGGTTAAAGAGGAATTTTGAATAAGTATAACGCTGGAGATCGATGCTTAAACTTGAACTTACGGAGACTCTAAAGGAAAGCCTGTCTTTCCAGAGTTTCTGCTTTTCGTAGGTCTGCGAATAGGCTATCCGGAATTCTCTGGGATTAAAAGTTTCGCTTGCGTCGGGCCTTACCGTCCATCCCAGGGATGTAAGTTCATAGGGTTTAAAGCGGCTCATCGTATAGCTCAGCGTGAAGTAGTGCAGGGTGAGCGACGAGTTCAGGCTTGTAAAGTCGTCCATTTCAGGATCGTATACCACGTTCTGTGAAAAACTGTAATACTGCGCAAAGCGCAGGGATTCGGTAAAGGTTATGGGAAGGAAAAGGCGGTTTTCCTCTTCGAAGGGTTTGTTGATTCTTTGGTTGAAACTGGTTTCGGAAACCCAGATACGCATGGTAGCGGTATTGTAAAGGCTTGAATCTTTTGGGGGGAGGTCAAGGGACGTTGATATATCCTGGGAATGATCCATTATCAAGGCGGAAATTTGCGCCCTTGCCGAATGGGTATCCAGTTTTTCCTTTGTCCAATCGCCGTATTCAATGGTATATTCGGGATCGCCTATCTCTTCGCCCGATGCCAGCGTCTTGTCTTTAAAAACCGACCGTGCCAGGAGCCCGCGCAGGGAGTACTGGAAATTTGTGTTGGCGAAAATATCGTTCCAGAAGAAAGGCCTTATGGTAAAAGTGCCTTCGCCTGTGGTGTTAAAATTGGTGGCGTTGTAGTTACGGCGCAGCGCGCTGTTCCGTTCCGTTACGGTGTCGAACTCTTCGGCCTCTTGGTTCATCATGGAATAATCCTGCCACGCCCCGCTGCCCTGGGCCTGTAATCCGACAGTATAAAGGCTGTTCCCGGACGACTGCAGGGTAAAGCCCAGATTGCCGTCGGCCCTTACTGTATTGAGCACCGACGATATTTCATTCCAGTCCACTTCGCCGGCGTCAGGCCAGTTCTCCGCGGAAGAGCGGAACTGCATCTCGGAAGCTCCGGTCGGGGCAAGACGGTAATTTATGGTGAAGCTGTGGCCGAACGGGGCAGGCACGTTGAATTTGGAGGCCAGTTCCGGCGGTTTAAGTTCATAGGACGGAGCCCCTGAATCCCCGTTTTTTTCTTCCTCATCTTTTTTCCAGGGAGAGTAGGGGACGCCGATGCCTTTAAAAGGATCGTCATACTCAGGCATTGTTTCGGCGCCGCCGCCGGCAAAGGCCCTGTTGTCGCCAAGCGACAAAGGCGTTCCCTGAATCGAGGCGCTCAATGAAACAATGGTGAATTTGTCGGGATAGTAGAATGTCCTGCTGGGCAAAGCATTGGTATCAACAGACCAGTACGAGGAATTGCGGTGGCGGAACGCAAGGGTGCTGGAAATATTGGAAATGGAAATAGAAGAAATATAGGGGCTGAGAAAGTCCAGTCTTGGATTGAAAGAACCGGCAATACGCCAGTCGTAATAACCCAGTAAATTTTCGGTCGAATTGGGATCCGTGGCTGTATCTGTATCCGCCCCCATATTGTTTCCCTCTTTGATCATGCTAAACCAGTCCATTTCCTCCGCCCTGTTCATAAAGTCCCTGGTGACGTAGATGTCCGAATAAAAGGGGAACGTGAGGGTAAGCCTGCCGCCGGGAAAGGCAAGGGAAGCGGAAGAATCCAGCCGGTAACGGAACGGCACGGTTATGGAGAACAGGCGGGAAGTATTCCATTCGCTGGTGTTCTCGCCGTGGGGGAAAGGGGTGTAGGAACCGTCCGAACCCCGGTATATATTCCGGGTAAAGCCCAGCCCGCCGGTAATATTGAGGGAGCTGAGGATCCCGCTGGACGGCAGGGCGAATTCGGTCCCGGTATAGACTCCCATGTTGGCGTATGAGTCGAGCATAAAGGACAGGCGTTTTTCATTGGGATCCAGATTTTTCTTCCCGGTACTGCGCAGAAAGATGCCATGCTGTTCCTTTTCATCATCCGAATTGCCGCCCATTATTTTGGTGATGGAACTTGCCTCCGAGGAGCTTTTGGCCCTGGGACGGCCAAAGAGATAAGTAGTGGTCTGTACAAAACTTCCTTCCCTGGATCGGAGGCCGAAAACCGGGTGGAAGACGATTTCGTCAGAGGGGTAAAAGAAGACAGGCAGCCAGAGTACCGGTATTTCTCCTACTTTTAGCACCGCGTTAAAAAAAGCCCAATCGTTCCCCGGAAGCAGCCATAGCCTGGAAGCGTCGATAGACCAGAAAGCCTCGTCGCTTGAACCGTTGGTAATTTTCGCGTTGCTGAGGAGGGTTGCCTTTTCGTCGCTGCGGGTAATGAGCGAGCCGGAAAAACGGAAAACGCTCCCGTCGCTGTCCATAGACCGCTCGGAAACGCTGTCCATAAAAACGCTGGCCCAGTTGTCAAGGTCTACGGTGATCCGCTCGCCCCGGAAAGTTTCTTTTGTAGTTCCGTCATCCTTAAGGAACTCGACGCCGCCCGACGCGGATATGATATTTCTGGTCCTGTTGAAGAGAATCTCTTCGGCCTGTATCCGGTAGTTTGTGTCGCCGTCCTTAAGGGTCAGCACTACATTTCCGGTAAGCCGGGCGTATTCCTCGTCAACCGTTTGCAGGGTAAAGTATTCGGTATTACGGGCGGATTCGATAATAATGGTTTTTTTCTTTGAATCCCTGCCTGCCTCTCCCTGGGCCTCCGCGCCGGACGGCGAGGGAAGCTCGTAGTGTCCGCGCAGGCGATCCATCATCTGTTCCTTGCTGCCCCCCTCGCTCAGGCCCAAACTCCGGCACCACGCGGCAAGCTCGCCCAGGGAAGAAGTTTTTATGTCCATTTCCAGAATTTTTTGTTCCGGCGTGAGGCCTGGTTCCTCTTCCGCTATTTCTTCGCCGGAATCCGCGGTACCTGCTTCTGCGGCCTCCGGCTCCTCCCCGGCGGTAGCTGTCCCGTCTGCCTCCCCGCCCGCTGCCGCGCCCCCTGGCCCTGCTGCGGCTGCCGCCCCCTGGCCCCCTGCCGCGCTCGTTCCCTGGCCTGCGGCGCCCTGGCCTGTAGTGGCTGCCGTACCTGTCCCCTGGCTGCCTGGTGTCGCGCCCTGTCCCCCCGCCGCGCCTGCCCCCTGGCCTGCGGCGCCCTGCCCTGTGGCGGTTGCCGTGCCTGTCCCCTGGCCGCCCGTTGCCGCGCCTTGTCCCTGACCGGCGGCGCTTTGTCCTGCGGTTGCCGCTGCGCCCTGTCCCGCCGAGGCGTCCGTTCCCTGGCCGGCGGCGGCAGCCTCGTCCCCGGCGCTTTCACGCGCCGGCCCGCCTTCGCCCTCCGGCCCCGCCTCCTCCCCGCCTGCTTCGCGCCGCTCCGTTTCCTGCCCTGCGGCAGTCCCTGCCGGCTCCGTACCCTCCGCGTTTTCCCTGCCCGAACGCAGCCCCGCGCACCCTGAAACAATGAGGAGCGCGAGCAGGAATACTGTGCGAAGAATGGAGCCAGAAGCCGGTTTCATATCTTGCGGGAAGAAACTTTGTTCTGGCCTGTTTTCCGGCAGCGGGAAAGCATCTCTTTCAGATAAATGCCGGTATAGGATTTTGGATGATTCGCCACTTCTTCCGGAGTACCGGTAGTAATGACGCTGCCGCCCTTGTCCCCGCCTTCGGGTCCCAGATCGATGATATGGTCCGCCTGGAGCAGCACGTCCAGGTTGTGTTCGATCATCACGACCGTGTTCCCCTGATCCACAAGGCGCTGTATTACTTCCATAAGCTGTTTTACATCGGCAAAGTGCAGCCCCGTAGTCGGCTCGTCCAGAATATACAGGGTCCTGCCCGTGGAACGTTTGGACAGTTCCAGCGCCAGCTTGACCCGCTGGGCTTCGCCGCCCGACAAGGTCAGCGCCGATTGGCCGAGCTTGACATACCCCAGGCCAACTGAAAGCAGGGTCCCCATCTTGCGGGCTACCTGCGGAATAGGGGCAAAAAATTCCGCGGCTTCCTCGATAGTCATGTCCAGCACATCGGCTATGTTTTTCCCCTTGTAGCGTACCTCAAGCGTCTCTTTGTTGAAACGCTTCCCCCCGCACACATCGCAGATAATGTACACGTCGGGCAGGAAATTCATCTCGATTTTTATCGTGCCGTCCCCCTCGCAGTTTTCGCACCTCCCGCCCCGGACGTTGAAGGAAAAACGCCCGCTCTTATAACCCCGCATTTTTGAATCGGGAAGGCTGGCGTAAAGATTCCGTATCGCCGTAAACACTTCCACATAGGTGGCCGGATTCGAGCGGGGGGTGCGCCCAATCGGACTCTGGTCAATGTCTATCACCTTGTCTATAAATTCAGCCCCTTCTATTTTTTTGTACGCCCCCTCGTGGTACGTGGAATTGTTTATCCGGTTGGTCAGGGCGGGGTAAAGTACGTCGGAAAGCAAAGTTGACTTTCCTGAACCGGAAACGCCGGTTATGCAGGTAAAGATTCCCAAAGGTATTTCCGCGTCGATGTTTTTCAGGTTGTGTTCGCGGACCCCGTAAAGGCGGATAAAATTGCCGTTATCTTTTCTGCGCCGCGCCGGAATATCCATGGTAAGAGTCCCGGCTAAATACCGGCCTGTAAGACTCTTTCCCACCTTCATCACGTCTTCCGGCGTCCCCTGCGCCACCACTTCCCCGCCATGCACCCCCGCGCCCGGCCCCAGATCGACAAGGTAGTCGGCTGTACGCAGGGTCTGTTCGTCATGTTCCACCACAATCAGGGTATTGCCCAGATCGCGCAGATGGATCAGCGTGTCAATCAGCCTCTGGTTGTCCCGCTGGTGAAGGCCGATCGACGGCTCGTCAAGAATATACAGCACCCCCACCAGGCTCGATCCTATTTGCGTGGCAAGCCTGATCCGCTGCGCCTCGCCGCCGGACAGAGTCGCCGACTTCCGTTCCAGGCTCAGGTAGTCAAGCCCGACATTCTGCATAAAGCCAAGCCTTGCGCGGATCTCTTTCAGTATCTGGCGGGCAATTTCTTTTTCCGTGCCGGACAGTTTTACCGTATCAAAGAATTTCAGCGAATCGACAACCGAAAGCCCCGCAAGCTCCCAGATATTGCGCCCCCCGACAGTCACCGCCAGCGCCTCGGGCCTGAGCCTCTTCCCCCCGCAGTCTTCGCAGGGCTTCTGGCTCATAAATTTTTCAAGCCATTCCTTGATCCCCGGAGACTGGGTTTCAAAGTAACGGCGTTTCAGTTCCTCAAGAATGCCCGGAAACTCGGATTTGTACGCCGCGTAATTGGTACCGTCCCTGTTTTCGTATTTAAAGGTAATAGTATCGCCGGTGCCGTAGAAGATAATGTTCATTATTTTTTTCGGCAGATCTTTGAACGGCGCGTCCAGGCTGAATTTGAAGTGCTTCGCCAGCGCCTCGAATTTGCTGCGGTACCAGGCGGAATCCGGGTTATAGGGAATACAGCCCCCCTCGTTAAAGGAAAGGGAACGGTTGGGAATCACCAGGTCCGGATCAAATTCCATCTTTATCCCCAGGCCGGTACAGGAAGGGCAGGCCCCGTAGGGATTGTTAAACGAAAAAAGACGGGGCTGCAATTCCGGAATCGATATGCCGCAGTCCGGGCAGGCGTTTTTCCGGGAAAAAAAGTGTTCCGCCGTTCCGCCGCCCTCGCCCCCTCCCTCGCTTTTGCCCTTTTTCTGGACCGTAACCAGCATAATCCCGTCCGCCGCGTCAAGGGCGGTTTCCACAGATTCCGCAAGCCGCGAGCGGATATCCGGCCCGATAACCAGGCGGTCCACCACAATCTCTACCGTGTGCTTTTTCTGCTTGTCAAGCTTGACAAGGCCCTGCTCCGAGTCCTCGTCCAGGTCCACCAGAATCCCGTCGATCCGCACACGGGCGAAACCCGCCTTCCGGGCGTCCGCGATAATCTTCTGGTGTTCCCCCTTCTTTCCCCGGATCACCGGGGCCAGAAGCTGGATGCGGTTCCCTTCGCCCATTTGCAGGATAGTGTCGATAATCTGGTCCACCGGCTGCTCGCGGATTTCCCTCCCGCATTCCGGGCAGTGCGGCACCCCGATCCGGGCGTAAAGAAGCCGGTAGTAGTCGTATATCTCCGTCACAGTCCCCACAGTAGAACGGGGATTCTTGTGGGTAGTCTTCTGTTCGATAGAAATAGCGGGCGAAAGCCCCTCGATATAGTCCAGGTCCGGCTTGTCCATGCGCCCCAGAAACTGCCGGGCATAAGCCGAAAGGCTTTCCACATACCGGCGCTGGCCCTCTGCAAATATAGTATCAAAAGCCAGGGAACTCTTCCCTGACCCCGAAAGCCCGGAAATAACGATTAACCTGTCCCTGGGCAGTTCCAAATCAATATTTTTAAGATTATGCTCTCGCGCGCCCCTGATGATAAGCTTGTCCATATATAGAATAATATCCCGCCGCGCTTTAATGGGACAAGAGGGCGGAGGGAAGGGGGCGCATCCCCGGCTCCGCCGGGGACCGGGCTATCCGCTTGTATCTTTTTTGCCTCCGGCAAAAAAGGATACCGCTTCTATCCCTTGCGCGGCTAAATTCTTAACCACGAAGTCGAAAAAGTAAAAGAAGGGAAAGAAGTAAAGAATGAAGACCTCTTTAACTTCTTTCCCTTTTTGGTTTTGAACGCAAGCCGGGGTCAGACCCCTCCCCTTCATTCAAAACTTATTCGCCTTCTTCGACTTGGCGGTAAAATTCTGGATTGATGCCTCAAATTCAGTGCCTGACACCATATTGGGGGGGTAGCGTAAGACTTGACGCCGCAGGCGGCAAGGCTGGAGCGCAGGGGGGCCGGACAGGGCCTGTTACCGCCCGGGCCGCCCGCATGGTAACAGGCCCCCCCTTAGCAGGGCCGGCGCTCCGCCCAGCTCCCCCGGCGATCGGCCTCGTCCCGGTTCTCCTTGCCGCGGCTTTCGGCCAGGGCCGTTTTCAACAGGGAAAGGAATTCCCGCCTCCCTATTTCCTCGCCGCCCAGGCTGGCAAGGTGGGGCGTCGGCGTCTGGCAGTCGATAAAGGCAAGGTCGCCGGCAAAAAGCCGCCGGGCCAGGGTAA
>JAIRZS010000210.1 GCA_031267115.1 Treponema sp. | reverse complement strand
AGGCACACATACCTTACGCTGATCCTGCCGCTGTCGGCCTGCTGGCGGCCTCCTGCCATAACCGGCATAAGGGCTACAGCAACCAGGAGAAGCGCCGCCAATACCGCTACCGGGGCCTTTGGTCTAGAGAAGTTTTTCATACTTTTCCTCCGCAAAAATAATTAATTATCCCCGCCAAACGGCGGAGCGTAATCACCTTTAATCAGGTACTCTGCCTTAAGAGAAGTTCCCCGGGGAAAACTACCTTGTCCTGGGTCGCCCTGCCCTGGAGCTTGTCGATAATGATCTGCGCGGCGGCGGCGCCCAGCTTCGCGATGGGCTGGGCTATCGTGCTTAAGGCGGGTTCTACCAGCTCGCAAAGCAAGATATTGTCAAAACCTATAAGCGCCATATCGTCGGGAATCTTTACGCCCAGCTTCTTCAGTTCCCGCATACAGCCGATGCTTAAAACGTCGAACCCGGCAACAATCGCGTCCGGCGGGCTGGGAAGAGAGGCGAAATAAGCGCCGGCAATGGCGCCTATCTTCATGTGATCGATATTCCCCAGTATCGCCGGGTCCGGCTGGTAGATAAGCTGTTCTTCCGCCGGAAGCCCGCAGTTTTTAAGGCCCTTCAGGTAGCCCCGGAAACGGTTTTCAATTACGCTGATCTTGGGCACCATTTTTATATAGCCGATACGGCGGCGGCCCTGGCGGTAAAGATAGGTTACGGCCTCGCAGGTGCTGTCGCGGCCCTCGGTAACCACATAGGAAAGGTCGTCCCCTTTCCTGAACACATTGTCCATAAAAACAATCGGCGTTTGGGCCGTCAGTCCGGTAAGGGTATCTATATTTTCCCGGCTGATATTGTAGGTGTTATAGATGATCCCGTCGATTTTGCGACCGATGAGTTTGTTGATATAGCGGTATTCTTCTTCGATCCGGTGATCGGTATTGCAGATAATTACCATATAGCCCGACTTTAACGCAACCGATTCGACTCCCCTGAATAACTCCGAGTAAAATACATTGCTAAAATCCGGCACAAGCATGGCGATGGTTTTGGTTCTTCCGGTCCTTATCCCCTGGGCAAAGTAGCTCGGGGTATAGTCCAGTTTTTTAATTGCCTTTAATACCGCGTCCTTTATTTCCGGCTTAACGTCATCCGGCTGATTCAGCACCCTGGACACGGTGGACTTTGAGACCCCCGCCATCTTCGCGACATCAAAAATCGTACTCAGGCCGTTTTCCTTTACAGACATCTAAACCCCGGTTTTGGGAACGTTCCTAGGGAACGTTCCCAAAACCAGTATAAAGCCGATCTTTTTAAGGTGTCAAGCAAAAATTTCAAAAAAAAATACAAAACCGGGCGGCCCCGCGGATTACGCGTAAAAAAAACCCGCCGTTGCCGGCAGGGGCCGCGATAATATATTAGAAACGAGCGAGCGATTGATTGATCGATCGATCGATTAGTACCTATTACAGCGGGTATGTTTTACACTATGGAGGAAAAGGCTTGTACAGGGAACGCGCAAGGGATTGGAGGGGCGCGTCAGACCCGGAGGGTCTGGGGCGTTCTTTGCGCCGCGAGGCGCAAAGAATGGAGCGGAGCGGAACCCCGCAAAGCCCGGTCCGCAGGCTGGCCTGCGGATGCGCCCAGGATAAAATCTATACGCTTATCCTGAGCGGAGGGTTTCGCTTTCGCGGGGTCCGGCGTTAGCGTTCAAGGATAAAGTCTACCCGGCGGTTCTTCCACCAGTTGTCCCTGTCCTCGAACGGCACGATGGGGCGGTCGCCGCCTATCCCCACGGAGGAAAGGCGGGCGCGTTCTACGCCCAGGCCGGCGAGGTAGTCCACGATGGTCCCGGCCCTGGCACGGCTCAGCGTTCTGAGTTCCTGGGATTCCCTCTGGCGCTGCCGGGCCTGCGAGGGGGCGACTGTGTAGTTGGCGTGGCCTTCGACCGTGACACGGTAGGTATCGAATTTCTGCAGCACCATGGCTATACGCCTGAGTATCCAGTCGTTATTTGCCCTGGCGTCCTCGTCCAGCCCGTCGAAACCGGCGGAATTGGAGGCGAACATGATCGAAGGCACCTGAACCCGCAGTATATCGCCTTCCCTGATAACCAGGACGTCTATGGAGATTACCCCTTCGTAAGTGGTGGAATTATTGAAGACATCGGTGGCGGTAAAGACAAAGGGATAATCCGACGCGGACTGGGTAAGCTCCCCGGTAAGCCCCCGACCGTCCCAGCTGATAACCTTGTTAAAGGAGGTTCCGGCGGCTCCGTCCCCGGTTTCATCGTCCGCAGGCGTATCAAGGTCGCCGGCCCAGCGCTGGAACAGGCGCTTGTTGGGATCAAAAATATCGAACTGCCAGCTCCAGATGTCGGACTCGTCGCGGGCATCAAGGGCTATGTCAAGTATATCGGCCACGCCGTCACCGTCGGGGCTAAAGTATTCCACCGAAAGGGAAACCCTGAGTTCCGGGCCGGTAAGGTCAGGCTCGGCTTCATCTTCCTGCTCGGGAGGAGGGGGCGGCGGGGGTGGAGGAGGCGGAGGCGGAGGCGGGGGTGGCGGCGGCGGCTCCTCGGCTGCGGGCGGCGGGCTTTGGCAGGAAACCAGAAGGGAAGCGCCCAAACCGAGGGCGAACAAGATGGCAAGCACAGAGAAGATTTTTTTCATTATGTAACGCTCCTGAATCAGTTCCCGCCGCATTTCCGGCGCGCTGCCGCCGGAAGCGTTGGTAAAACGGAAAATTAACCCAAATCGAATCCGCCCGAAAATGCCGGATTTTGAAACGGACTCCGCCGTAACTTAAATTATCGGGGAACGCGGCGGGAGAGTAAATAGCGGCCGGGCCAAATTCCCCGGAAACGCGCCAAACCCCGTAACAGCACGAGAAAATTTAAAAAAAAGACTAAAGGTTCAAGGAAATTGCGCCGAAAATATATACGGCAAGGTCTCGTTCGGACGGATTCACCCATGGGGTCCGCCGGGCCTGGCACTCCGGGCAAGGATGCCCGGAAACAGAATTCAAGGAGGATGATATGATCATCAACCACAATCTGTCCGCTATGTTCGCGGACAGGTCCCTCAAGGTAACCCAAAATTACCTCACCAAAGAAATGGAAAAGCTGTCTTCCGGCCTGCGGATCAACCGCGCGGGAGACGACGCTTCGGGCCTCGCGGTCTCCGAAAAAATGCGGAGCCAGATCCGGGGGCTTAACCAGGCTTCGGCCAACGCGGCCAACGGGATTTCCTTTATCCAGACCAGCGAAGGCTATCTTCAGGAAAGCGAGGATATTATCCAGCGGATCCGCGAACTGGCGGTACAGTCCGCCAACGGTATCTACACGGCGGAAGACCGCATGCAGATCCAGGTGGAAGTGTCCCAGCTTGTGGACGAGGTGGACCGTATCGCCAGCCATGCCCAGTTTAACGGCATGAACATGCTTACCGGGCGTTTTGCCCGGGCGGAGGGCGAAAATGCGGTTACCGCCTCCATGTGGCTGCATATTGGGGCCAATATGGACCAGCGGGAGCAGGTTTTTATCGGCACCATGACCGCCAGCAGCCTCGGCCTCAGGGAATTGCAGGACGATTCGATCCTGTCCCTGGAAGCCCCGGAGAGCGCCAACCGGTCCATCGGCATCCTGGACGCGGCCCTTGAGAAGATCAACAAGCAGCGGGCGGATCTCGGCGCTTACCAGAACCGGCTTGAACACGCGGTACGGGGCCTTGATATCGGGGCCGAGAACCTCCAGTCCGCGGAATCCCGCATCCGGGATACCAATATGGCTAACGAAATGGTCAGCTATGTCAAAGACCAGATTCTGTCCCAGGCGGGGACGGCAATGCTGGCCCAGGCGAATCAGCGGGCTACTTCGGTATTGCAGCTTCTCCAATAAGGCCTTATAATTAAAGGCAGGCGGGAGGCGAAAGTCTCCCGCCAAAACAAGGTATTTGACAAACACCCTGCGCTGTTCTTGGTACGGCGCGCTTGCGGCATGGCGGCACGGATCGCTTATTGGCGGGGGGCCCGCCCCGGATTCAATGTCCGGAAGGCCCTTTCAGCGATAACCGGTCCGTTCCGTAACCCGGCGGATCACGGAGGATTGACGCGAAACCTCCGGAGGATGCCGGCCGTGCGGTTCGGTCCTGGCAAGGGATTGCCGGGATAAAACTACAGCAAGGAGGGTCATCTTATGATTATTAATCACAATTTAAGCGCCCTGTATGCCAACCGCAGCCTGGGAGTTACCAACGGCGATGTAGCGAAGAGCATTGAAAGGCTCAGCTCCGGCCAGAGGATCAACCGGGCAGGCGATGACGCTTCCGGTCTCGCGGTTTCCGAGAAAATGCGGAGCCAGATCCGGGGGCTTAACCAGGCCGAGCGGAATATACAGAACGGTGTATCGTTTATCCAAACTACTGAAGGCTACCTTCAGGAAACCCAGGATATTCTGCACCGTTTGCGGGAACTGTCGGTACAATCCGCCAACGGTATCTATACCGATGAGGATCGTATGCAGATTCAGGTGGAAGTGTCCCAGTTAATCGACGAAGTCAACCGGATTGCGAGCCATGCTCAATTTAACGGGATGAATCTTTTGACCGGCGCTTTTGCCCGCACAGACGGCGCCAGGACTATGCTGCTCCAGGTGGGCGCTAATATGGACCAGAACGAACAGGTCTATATCGGCAATATGTCCGCCCAGGCGCTTGGTTTGGAGGGCGCCCAGGGGGAGGAAGGCACTATTTCCATCACTTCCCCGGAAGCCGCCAACCAGGCCATCGGCACTATTGACAATGCCCTGAGGCAGATTTCCCAGCAGCGGGCCGATCTCGGCGCCTACCAGAACCGCTTTGAAATGGCGGCCCAGGGTGTCGCGATTGCCGCGGAAAACCTGCAAGCGGCTGAATCCCGGATCAGGGACGCGGATATGGCATCAGAAATGGTCAACTATACCAAGGACCAGATTCTGTCCCAGGCGGGGAACGCCATGCTGGCCCAGGCCAACACCCGGACCCAGTCGGTACTCCAGCTTTTGGGCTAAACAGCGTATTTAAAAGACCTCTGGACGTCGTCTTTTGAGAACGCCGGGACGGGGGAGTTCGCGCCCTTCC
Source organism: Treponema sp. (assembly GCA_031267115.1). Taxonomy (GTDB): domain Bacteria; phylum Spirochaetota; class Spirochaetia; order Treponematales; family Breznakiellaceae; genus JAIRRR01. The sequence continues at coordinate 10,473 of JAIRZS010000210.1, read as the reverse complement.
CCGTCTCTCTTTTTGAAAAAAGATTCTTACAGGGAGGTAAGAATTTTGTTTTTTTAGCGTTTTGCGGTATCATGGATATTAGGATAGGATTCCGTTAAAGCGCCGATACAGGGAGGTATTATGAGTATACAAGTTGCTGCCCCGGCCGGCGGAGCCGCCGCTGTCCAGGTGCAGGAATTCCATCTACAGGAACACCCGGCTGTCCGTAAAGCCGCCGCGCCGCCGCGCGAAAATGCGCGCCGCAAATCAGTGGAATCAAGCGCGGCCGATCTGGAACGGGTAAGTTTCGCCCTTAACCGCAAACTCAGGTTTATGGTCGATTACAAATCCCATGAAGTAACCGTAAAGGTGATCGATCCGGAAACCGATAAGGTAATCAAGATTCTGCCCCCGGAAGAACTACAGCGCCTGCACAGCAGAATCCAGGAAACCATCGGTTTTTTCTTTGACGAACGGGCGTAAGGCCGGGCCGCCGAAGGGGTTTTTTGCAGGAATTGTACCAGCATGCCCATTGTTCGGGGTTTTTGCCGCCACAGCGCGGAAATCCCCAGGTACAGCAGGCCGCCGGGGGGCAGGCCCAGGAAGATTAACGGGATATGTCGGATATCTATGTACCGGGCGTAAAAAGCCGGTTTAATACTGAAAAGCTCATTGAAGACCTGATGAAGGTCGAACGCGTCCCCAGGGACCGCGTTGAGAAAAATGTTGAACGTTTAAGAAACGAGAAAACCTACTGGCAGGATGTAAACCGGCGCATGACCGCCCTTAAGGACAGCGCCCGCCTGCTCTTCTCTTTCCAAAACCCCTTTAATGACCGCATCGTCAATTCCCAGGACAGCTCGGTTATAACCGGTTCGGCAACAAGGGAGGCCCTTGAGCAGGAGCGCAGCTTTACGATAAGCCGGATCGCCCAGGCGGACCGCTTTCTTTCCGCGCCTCTTGACGACAGCTTTAGGATAGAACCGGGAAACTACACTTTTACCGTGGGAAAAGACGAGGTAAATTTCAATTTTCGCGGGGGTACCCTGAGGGAATTTACCGAGTCGCTGAACCGGCGCGGGAAAAATATAGTCCAGGCCAATATTGTTACAGTACAGCGGGGTACCAGGTCCCTGCTCGTCGAGTCCCTGGTAACCGGCGAGGACAACCGGCTTGTATTTTCCGGCGACGCCGAAAAACTTGCCCTTAACAGCGGCATGATGGAAAAGATGAACGATTCCCGCAGGCCGGTCGAGCTGACCGAAAATTCGGTCAGAGCGGGAACCGGCAGCGTCCAGCTTATCGCGGTAGAAAAGGGGGAGCTTTGGGCGGGCGCCGGCGGAAACGCGTCCATCCTCCTGAGAACGACGATCCCGCCGGAGCCGGGCCTTCTCTTTACCTTCGAGGCATCTACCGAAACTTTTACCGAAGAAATGGCGGCCATCCCGGAGCCGCCCCCGGGACCGGATATTCCGGAAACCGGGGCCGTCACCTACGGCGGGATCACCGTGGAAAATGACGATATAGCCGTAACCCTGCCCCAATGGATACCCCCGGAACCGCCGAAGCGCGTGGACGATCTGGCCTTTATCACCCTTAACTTTACCGACGGATCAAGCGCCAGGCTTCCGGCCGTCAGGGATTCCGAAGAATTCAGGCCCTACCAGTACCGGCTTCAGGATCTGGCCGGCGACAAATCCATTGCTTCTATAAATATCGAGAACCGCAATACCCACCGGGACATCAATATACGGAACATCCTTGTCTACGATCCCCGGCAGACGGGAGGGCTGGAACCTATAAACCCGGTTTCCGTTGCCCGCGACGCCGAATTCACCATGGACGGCATTGCGCTTAAAAGATCGTCAAATAATATCGACGACATACTCCCCGGAGTCACGCTTACCCTCAAATCGGCTTCCGAAAGGCCGGTCACGCTGGGCGTGGAGCCTGACCGGGAAACCATCAAGAATTCGATCTTCTCCCTGGTGGGGAATTACAACCGGCTTATGGCGGAGATGAACGTGCTTACCCGTACCGACGAGCGGATCGTTGAGGACCTGACCTATTTAAGCGCGGAAGAAAGGGATTCGCTCAGGGAACGGCTGGGGGTCTTTGTAGGCGATTCCACCCTGGGTTCTTTCCGGGGCAGCCTCCAGCGGGCGGCCTCCACCCCCTACCCTACTTCGGACATGGACTTCAGCCTCCTGGCCCAGATCGGAATCGGGACGGACGTGCGGAGTTCCGGGGCAAGCACGGGATACGACCCCTCGAGGCTGCGGGGCTACCTGGAAATCGACGAAAAAGTCCTTGACAGCGCCCTGGCAAGCCGGCTGACCGCAGTGCAGGAGCTTTTCGGCCTTGATACGGACGGCGACATGCTCGTGGACAGCGGCCTCGCCTATACCCTGGACAAGCTTACCCAGCCGTATGTGGAAACCGGGGGGATTATTACCCTGAAAACCGGGACCATCGATTCCCGTATAAACCAGGACACCCGGCGTATCGATACTATGGAACGGCAGCTTGCCGCGAAAGAAATGTCCCTGAAAAACCAATACGCCCAAATGGAAGGGGCCTACAGCCGTATGGAACAGATGTCCACTTCCCTGGACAGCTTTAGCCAGCAAGCCAACAACAATAACAACCGGCGCTAAAAAAGATGCAGTAATTTAACATTACAAAATTTTTTTAAGAAGATTTGGGCGCATTTCCGGCGCGAAGCGCCGGAAACCGGGCTTTTCGGGGCTCCGCGTGTCCGCCTTAGCGGCCCGCTCCGGCCCCGGCGCTCCGCGCCGTGGCTGCTTTCGCCCCTGCGGGGCGGCACCCCTCCAATCCCTTGCGCGGCTGCAAACCGGCGCTTTTTCCCGCAGAATCCGCTGCTATTTTTTTCGTAATGTTAAACCGCTGGAAAAGATTCCCGACTTAAAACTAATGATTATCCTCAATAAAGGCGATATATAATGTAACTATTCAGTCAGGGGGCTAAAGCCCCCACTCCGCAAAAAGTCTTGTCAAGACTTTTTGCCATATCCGGTTGAACGAGGGGGTCTGACCCCCCTCCGCTCGAAAAAAACTATCATTTTTTTCGAGCTACCCCCGCTTGGCAATTATTGGCGGGTGTAGACTGAATAGTTACTATATAATTATATAAGGGTAAATTTAAATGGATATTTATATTAACGGAAAAACAGCGGACATCACCCTGGAAACGGAAAAAACCATAGGCGATCTGCTCTCGGGCGTAGAGATATGGCTCCGCAGTTCCGGATGCCGGCTTAACGGGCTTGAAATTGACGGGGAGCCGGTTGCGGGCGAAGACATTTCTTCGGTTTTCAGCCGGGATCTTGAAGGCATGGGCGCCGTCAATATCAAGGTATGTCCGCGTTCCGAGCTTGCCCTTGACGCCCTTTGCGAGGCGCGCGGCTTTCTGGATGCCTGCGCGAGGGGGGAAGGCCCGGAGAACATTGCCGGGCTTTGGAGGGCTTCCCCTGCCGCGAGCTTTCTTGAGGATGAAAATACCCGGCTTTTCCGGGACATAGACGCGGTCTTTGGGCCTGGCAAGACGGAAAAGGCCGAAAATATAATTCCCCTGGTTGACGAACGGATCAGGGAACTTATAAACCCGGAAGAAGAGCTTGGGCGGATTGAAAGCCTGGTCACGGGAATTGCGGAGCGGCTTGAAGAACTGCCCCTGGATATTCAGACCGGCAAGGACGGCCGGGCCGCGGAAACGGTAAACGGCTTCTCGGCGGTTGCGGAAAAACTCTTCCGGCTCTTTTACCTTATCCAGGCCCAGGGGCAGGATCTGAGCGGGATACTTGTCGAATCGTCCCCTGTGTACGATTTCCTGGGAGAATTTAGCGCCGCCCTAAAGGAACTTTTAGCGGCCTACGAAGGCCGGGATGTGGTCCTGGTCGGGGATTTGGCGGAATACGAGCTTGCCCCCCGGCTCAGATCGTTCTATGGGGCATTAAAGGTTCCCGCGTGAACCAAAACGGGGGCGTATTATGAAGCGAATCTCTGCATTTTTATTTGCGCTGGGAACATTTTTTTCGGCGCCTTCCCTACAGGCCCAGGGAGTCCAATACTTTAAAGAAGACGATCCCATGGCGGCGATTATCCTGGGGGTCAGTCTCAGCGCAATCATAATTGTCGCCCTGATAGTCAATATCATCAGGCACGGGATTGGCCATACCGGTACACGGACAGGGGGGGCGCGGAAATCGGCAAATTTCGCGATGCCCCGGCAATTTTCCGTCTTTACCCTGCGATCTATCGCCAGAAACTACGATCTCAGCAAAGAACAGGCCAAGATGCTGGAATATGTTTTTTCAAAGGACGGGGTAAGCAATCCCAAAGAGGTTCTCTCGGACGTTTCCGCGATGGACAGGCACTTTAAGAGGACCTATAACTCAATAGCCAGGAAAAGCGAACGAACCGCGAACGATGCCGCGGTGCAGAAGGAACTTTACCAGCTTTTTTCGACGAGAAACGCCATCGAGGCGGCCCCGGCCTTTCTCCAGCGCGCGGCCGTCCCGGAAATCGGCTACGGGACCGAGGCGGTTTTAAGCATCAACGGCAAAACCTATCCCCTCAAGGTCGATACGGTCCGCGGGGAAGTTATTATGGTAGAATGCCCGGTCAACCCGCTGGGGCAGCCGCTGAGATTTCAAAAGGGAAACCAGGCAGAGCTTAACTACTTCAACAATTTGAACCACGGGTTTCTCCAGCGCTGCCGCGTCCTGGACATTGTAACCGCGCCCAGGAAACCGCCTATACTCCAGCTTTTAAGCCAGGGGAAGCCCAAGCCCCTGTTCAAACGGAAAAACAGGCGCCGCCAAGTTAACATATCCTGCGAATTCTGGTTAATTACCATTACAAAAACCGGCGCCGGTTCCCGCGCGGAAACAAAAATGAGTGTAGGAAACCGCAAATTTGTGGGAGAAATTCTGGATATTTCTCCGGGGGGATGTTCTATACGCACCCGCGGCTTACTAAAACCCGGAGTTCGGCTTAAAATTTCATTGGAGGATAAAAAAGCAAAGGCCACCGTTCTGGGGCAGGTACTTCGTATCAACCGGGGCAGTTCCATAACTTCGTTCCTCCATATTAAATTTATAAAAGCATCTTTGAAGGCCTTGAATATTATCAATGCTGTGGTATATAGATATAATGAAGATTAGGATTGAGATTTTTTGTCTCAAAATCCGGTATTCTAAAACAGCCCCGATTGAAAGCTTGGATAATCGAAAAAGGACAGAATTGGTATAATATGAAGGTCGTTCAAATTAAAGATGTTGTCAGAAAAGAAGTCCCCATATATTACCGCCGTCTTTATTCGGGAATCGCGGAATTCGAGCTTTTAAACAAGCCGGAAGAGCGTTTCATTGACTTTACCATAGAAACAAAACCGACAGGGCAAAAAAATGTCTTTGTCACGATGCCTGAACCTGTTGACTACCCCCTGGTTCCCCTGATGAGGGAACTCAAAAAATTCCTTATCAATCTTGATGATGCGGGAAAGCTCCCCCAGACCTGATGCGGCGGCTCCTGCCTGCGATATTGAGATAATCACCCATTCCCCGGAGGAAACAGCGAAGCTGGGCGAAAAGCTGGCCCGGTATCTGAAAGCCGGGACCGTCATCGCCCTGCGGGGTACCCTGGGGACGGGGAAAACCTGCCTTGCCAAAGGCATTGCCTGGGGCCTCGGGGTAAAGGAAACAGTGGCAAGCCCCACCTACACGATCATCTGCGAATACGAGGGGACAGTCCCCTTCTACCATATCGACGCGTACCGCCTTTCCGGCGACGCGGAATTTGAGGCCCTGGGCGCAGAAGAGCTGCTCTACGGCGAAGGCGTCACGGTAATTGAATGGAGCGAGCGCGTCCCCCTTTCCGTCCCTCCCGAAGCCTGGGTGGTCGAGCTAAGCCTCCTTGGGGAAAGCTGCCGGAAAATCCGCGTCAGGGCCCCGGCTCTGGGCGGGGATCTGGAATCATGAATATCCTCGCTATCGACACCGCCACATCCCTGTTTTCAGCCGCAGTCTCGTCCCCTGCCGGGGTTTTCCAATTTGAAACGGACACAGGGCCGAAACATTCGGAAATCCTCCTCGAATCGCTTGATTATCTGGTAAGGGTGTCCGGCCTTGAGGCAAAGGACCTGGGGCTTGTTGCCTGTATGCAGGGTCCCGGATCGTTTACCGGGGTCCGTATCGGCTTCGCGGCGGCAAAAGGCATGGCCCTGGCCCTCGGCATCCCTTTTGTCGCGGCGCCTACCCTGGATTGTATCGCCGCGCCGGCGGCGGTCTGGCCGGGCCTTGTAATTCCGGCAATTGACGCGAAGCAAAAGCGCTTCTTCGCCGCCGTTTACCGCCAAAACAAGCGCCTTACCGATTTTATGGACGCGGACGCCGGCGAAATTGCCCGCGCTGTCCTCGCCGCCGGGCAGGGGCGCGCTGAAAAAAACGCAGCCCTGGTCACCGGGCCGGATTCGGCGCTTCTCGCGCCCCTTCTAGCCGGGATTCTGGGGGAAAACCGGATTGTCCGCGATCCCGCGTCCCGCAGGGGAAACTCCCGGGAACTACTAGAATTTTCCCGGAAAAAATATATACTGATAGAAAAGGGCGGAGTTTCTTTCGAAGAACCAGCGCCGGTTTATTTGAGGAAAAGCGACGCTGAAATAAACTACTCCGCCATAAAGCGGGATACCAGGCCCTTGAATAAAATTAGCGGGAAATAGAATGTTAAATAAAGACAGGTGATTATTATGGGTGATTTTGACAGTATAGACAGTCTTCTTGACGAAGAACCTGAAACTCTGGAGAGTCTTCCGCCCGAAGCCGAGGGCGCCGAAAACATGGAACTCGAAGAGTTTGAAAGCGTGGAGGATGCCTTCCCGGGCGGCAGGGACAGGGCGCAAACCGGATCCGAGGAAATCGATCCGGGGGAACTGCTGGCCGGCGTTCCCCAGACCGCCCGCGCCTTTATCAACAGTGTGTTTCCGGTACTGTTCATCGACAAGGACATGAAGGTTCTTTACGCGAACGAAGCCTGCGAAAATCTCTTTACCGGATTCTTCAAACTGGTGGGGTACTCGTTTATCGATGTTTTCGGCAAGTACTTCAATTTAACCGATGTACGCAGCATACGCGAGGCAATGCTTTCCGGCAAAAACGGCTCCTCCTGGAAGGGGATAGCGCGGATCAAATCCCGCTCAATGGCCACCGTAGAAACCAGGGTGTATATTTTCCCCTTGAATTTGGACTTGAAAAACGTCCGGGAATTTGTCGTCATGTTTGACGATGTAACCGAAGAAAACAGGCGGCTTTTGAGGAGCGTCTTTATGAGTCTCCTTGAGGCCTCGAAACTCAAGGACAACGACACCGGAAAGCATATCACCCGGGTAAACTATTATTCGCAGGCGTTCGCGCAGGAACTCTACAACCGCGGCGATTACGACACCATTATCGACGCGGACTTTATCGACAACATAGGGTTCCTGGCTTCCATGCACGATGTCGGGAAAATAGGCACCCCGGACGACATACTCAACAAGGAAGGCCCGCTTTCCGACTGGGAATGGAATGTCATGCAGGAACACACCAAAAACGGCGCGTTTATTCTGTCAACCTATCCCAATCCCATGGCCAAAGAAATCGCCCTTTCCCACCACGAAAAATGGAACGGCTGCGGCTATCCCTTCCAGCTTGAGGGGGACATGATACCCCTGGCGGCAAGGATAGTGTCAATCGCCGATGTCTACGACGCCCTGAGAATGGAGCGGAGCTACAAGCCCGCCTTCCCCCACAATGTCGCGGTGGAAAAAATGATGGAAGCCAGAAGCACGCAGTTCGATCCCTATCTGCTCGATGTTTTCAGTTCCGTAGCCAGCAAATTCAGCGAGCTTTACGAAAAAAACCGCGACGCGCACGGGGAATTCTGAGAGCCGCGCAAGGGATAGAAGCGGAAATCCCGCAAGCCCGCCCGCGGCGGGCTGAGGAATTGGAGCGGATAGCCCGGTCCTGCCGCACTCCGGTGCGGCAGGATGCGCCCAAATTCAAAACTCAAAGCACAGCTTTAATAGAGACACGATACTACAGCCCCAGCGGGTTTTTGCCCGCCGCAGGGCCGAAGTCCAGGGCAGGAAGGACAGAGGCCGATTCGGAAGCGGCCTTGTTTTCGGCTTTGATTGCGTCGAATACTTCCTGGCGAAACACTTTTACTGTTTTGGGGGCGTCCACGCCGATACGGACCTGCTCTCCCCTTATCTCAATAATCGAAATGGAAATATCATCGCCGATCATTATTTTTTCGTTGACTTTTCTGGATAGTATCAGCATGACGCCTTCCTTGCCGCGGCCAGCTCGTCCACGATATTGTGCCTGGTCTTCCAGCGGGAGTCGGCAAGAACAACCTGTTTGCCTATGCGCCGTTCCCGGTTGATAATGACCGGCCCCTGAAGATTGGCGGTCATGGGGCCGCCGGCAGCGGGAATGGTAACAATGGAAAACACCAGCGCCTCGCCGGGGCTGGAAATCCCTATATCCTTGAGTTCTTCGTCACTGATATCCAGCTCGTAATCGGGCCGGAACAGGAAGGGATTTACCAGTATAAACGCCAGTTCCTGCACTTCCAGCGACTGGAGCCAGTAAAAAGGCTGCCGGTCCGCGTCAAGGATGGCAAAATCCCTGTACGATTCAAAGCCAAAAAGCCCCGTGGGAAATTCAATTCTCTGGCGTTCGTCCACTTCAATTATGCCGTAAGGTTTTGTTGATGCCTTCACATTCTAATCCTTTTGCAACTATTCAGTCACAGCGCGATTTCAGAACTTTTCGTAACTATTCAGTCGTAGCGTGATTTCAGAACTTTTCTTGTTCTCCAACGCATTAACAAAGGGGGCTACCACCCCCTTTCGCTCCCAATCGGCTCATTTCGGGGCTAAAAGCCCCTTCATTCCGCCGATTTTCGCTATCCCCCGCAGACGACTGAATAGTTACAACTTTTCTTGTTCCCTATCTAATGTTTTAACAAAGGGGCTGCCGGCCCGGTTATCAGCGCAAAAAGTCAAGCAGGGTAGTGGGCAGAATCTTCGACGCCGTCTGCAAGGCAGCCCTGTGGGCAAACTGCATCATCCCCAGTTCCACGGCGGCATCGGCAAAGTCCAGGGAATTTTCCCGGCCAAGCGCCCCGGTGACATTGGGAATCTCGGTATTGAGCCGCTCCCAGGCGCTTTCCACCCGTTCCTGCCTGGAACCGTTCAGGGCAAGCCTGCTCTGCAGGTTAGCCATAGCCATATCCATGCCGCCTATACCCTGGCTCCCCACAAAATCCTGATCGTCCCGGAACAGGGCGTCCCTCAGGCGGATTACCATGTCGAAAAGCGATCCTCCCGCAACCCTGGCGTCCGGATGCCAGTTCGGGGCGGCAGGATCGCCGTTAAACGTAATAATCCCCAGATCCTGCAAAACCCGGGATCCCTGCCGGTCCTCCGCCCTGATAAGGTGGGCGTTGGTCCCCTCAAGCACAAGCCCCCGGTTTTCCGGATCGATGTAGGCCTTGACCGGCGCGGCGGAATCGTTTATCTTGGCGGCTATCGCGTAAACCGTGTCGCCGGGACTCACGGCAATTTCCTGCCCGTCGATAAAAAAGCCCCCCCCGCTTTCCGCCCGGTAGTCATCGGCGTCAATGCCGGAAAAAATCTGCATCCTTTCCGCCCAGAACGCCTCCCCGCCGCCGATATCCAGTTCCGAATAAGCCCTGTCGGTAATCTCGGCGCGCCTTGCCGAACCGGCCCCCCGGTACTCCACAGCGGTCACCATCGGTATCTGTTCCGAAGAACCTCCGCCGCCCTGTACCGCGCCTTCCACCACCCGGAACGGCTCGGTAAAAGCCTTGTCCCCGGCAAAAAGCTGCTTGCCGTCGGAGCCTGTCGCGTTGGCGATAGATACCAATTCCTTTAACAGCTCGTTTATCTCCACGGCCATGAATCCAAGATCTTCTTTAGTATAAGTACCGTTAGCCCCCTGCACCGACAGCTCCCGTATCCTTTGCAGAATATCGTTGGCCTGCCTCAAATACGCGTCAACCTCGTCGTAATGCCCTTTCGCGTAAAGGGTGTTTTTTTCAAACCGCTCAAGCCGGGCAAGGTAGGATTCGTAGCGCACCGCGTGGGAAGCAGCCAGAGGATCGTCCCTCGGGACAAGCATTTTTTTCTGCCCCGCAATCTTGTTCTGAATATCCGACAGCCCCTCTTCCTGCCGCCTCAGAAAGAACTGCATATCGTTATTCGGCATATCCGTAGAAACCCGCCTCATAAAACCCTCCTAAAATATTGCACAGATCAGAGGCCTTCCCAAAACGTAATTATTCAGTCGGGGGGCTAAAGCCCCCACTCCGCAAAAAGTCTTGTCAAGACTTTTTGCCATATCCGGTTGAACGAGGGGGTCTGGACCCCCTCCGCTCGAAAAAAACTGTCATTTTTTTCGAGCTACC
>JAIRZS010000127.1 GCA_031267115.1 Treponema sp. | reverse complement strand
CTCTTTGGATAAACAGTACAGCGGTTATTACTGGAACGGCGGTGAAAAAGAAAACGAGTGGGAGTATACGATCCCCAATTTTAACATACTGGAGGGGGACTGCGATTTTCGTATAACCTGGCGGGAAGAAACCTGTACGCTGAAGCTCTACCCCGTGGAACTGTGGACCTACCTGAAACGGGACTATCTGCCGGGAAGAACCGGTTCGCCTAAGATGTTCCTCGTTACCCTGGAGATTCCCGGCGATGCTTTTAACGGCCTCTCCGAAACGTTTATCGCGGAGCTTGCGGAAAAATACGCGAAACATGACAAACAGCTTTTTCACTACACCATGGCGGCATCGAGCCATTATATATTCCTGCGCGGCGCCGGTGATACGGGGTCCGTATTTTTTCTAACCGATGGGGCGGTATCCAGCCGGTATACCGAATTCCGGCAGACCATGTTTGCCGAAGATTTTGAAGAAATGCGGCGTTACCATTCGCCGGAATTGTCAATAGAGCGCCATGCCGCGATAAACCACGAAGATCTGCTCCAAAAAATCGAATTGAACAGGGCCTTCCGTGACGAATTAAGCTATCAGATTCGCAGCCTCAAGTGGTCGCAGCTTACCGCTTTCAAATTTAATTTTGGTTATATACCCGCCCATTACCTTGCCCTTCTTACTCCCCTGCGTTTTGTAGAGGTGCCGAAGATCCGTACCGTTACCGGTTTTGGCGACAGGATTATTTTGGCAAATAGTTCATATATAAACAGGGTCTCCAATGTCCGTATATGGGCCTATGAAAAAACCATCGAACTGCTGAAAGTAAGGCTGCGCTATTATAACAAACTGGCAGGGGAGCTTTCGGAAACACCGCTAAACGCCTCAGGCGGGGCCGCGATACCTTTCCCTCTGGGGTATGCTGAAAATATTTCCGGTTATTGGGATATTGCCGGCCTGCCCCGGGTTATGCCGGGAACCTTTTTCAGCCCCGGCCCCGGTTCAGGCCATGGACAGGCTCAAATACCCGCGGTTTTATCATTCGTCCCCTCCGCAAAAGAACCGGAACTTTTTGGCTGGTATCTTGCCATTGGGGAATCCGCCTTTCCCGCGGATGAAGGCCGGGGATTTTCGATCTTTATCGATCCCTTACAAAGCGCCGGGAGAATCTATTCCCGCAAGGGCAAAACCCCGGAAGAAAGAAGGGTACAGTTTGACTGCGCCCTCTATATCAATCCTGAAACAAACACGCCTGTTGCCCGGGATATTATTAATCGCGTACTTAAACCCTTTATCCCGGAAGAAAAACAAAGCATAACAGCCCGGATCAGTTTTGACGGGCGTACCTTTGAAATAAGAGAATATCCGGCGCGGCATCCTCATTCGCTTATCTTTCGGGGGAACCTTTGATATGTCTGCCTCTGGAGAATAGGTATACCATAACCGCGTAGTCCGCTGCCCTTATCCTTTCACCCGCCCTGGTTACATCTTAGCGATCTACCGTTCCAAGCCATGCCTGGAAGTCGCCCCCTATATTCTGCCTGGCCCAAAGGGCGCTTTCGCTTGGATGCTCGTAACGATCCAGGGCGGCCCTGATCCTCGGCAGATCTTCCTTCAGGTAGCGTTCTTTCAAGCGCCGGATGCCGGGGGGCGAATCCGAATCCGGCAGGGATACGGCCAGCCGCTCGAACCGGGCGATATTTTCTTCGGTATAGTAATCCACGTTCCAGCCCCGGATCAAAACGCCGTCACTGAACTCCACCTGGAGCATGTACTCCAATTCCAGGGCTGTCCGCAGTTCCGCGGAAATATCCTTAAATAAACCGGCGTAGATTACCGAATCAAAATGGTAAAACTCACCCTGGGGCAGACTGCCGTATTTCAGTTCCCAAAAGGATCTTGGAGGTATCCCCGCAAAAAATGCGCGGGCCAGCCCCTGAAAAAAGGCGGCGGTTTTTTCCGAACCAGTTGTCCGGCGAAATTTGGCATTGGCGCTGCGCTGAAATCCCGCGTTCCGTAACAGGTCGTTTTCGATAAACCGTTCTCTATCAGCGGAAAATCCGTTCAGCCTGGTAAGAATATCAGCTTCCACCGCCTCCAGGCCGGGATCCCCGTAGAGGGTAACGCCCTCAACCATACCGTGATATACCGTCTCTTCCCCGGTCTCAGCGGGAAATGATTCCGAAAGAGAAGCGGCCGGATCTTCGCCGAAGACGGCCGCGCTTACAAGCGCCATCAGTACAGCCAGGGTCTTTTTCATGGTTATCTCCATTACCCACACTAATCCTTACGCCTCTTACGAACGGTTGTCAAGATTTTTTTTAACGAGCCTTCCTTATGGCCTTCAGCCCTCCGGGGAACCGCTGGTAAGCAACAACTCCGCTTTGCGGCAAACTCCCTGCCCTCCAGGAGTGTCCGTCCTTTTCTTCCGCGCAAGGGATAGAAGCGGTATCCTTTTTTGCCTGTGGCAAAAAAGATACAAGCGGATAGCCCGGTCGCCGGTCCATGGGGCCGACGATGCGCCCAACTCCGAATG
>JAIRZS010000082.1 GCA_031267115.1 Treponema sp. | reverse complement strand
TCGCCGCGTTTCCGCTACGGGGCAAGGTTCATGGCGGAGGCGAGCTTCCTGAAGATATCGGTGTTGTCGTAGTAGCCGCCGAAAAGTTCCTGGTGTACGCCCAGCGCGAAGGTCGGGACGGGGACGCCGGTGTGCGCGTAAGAGGTCCAGCCTATGCCCGCGGTCTGGTTCATAATCTGGGTGATCTTTACGGTGAGGGGTTCGTAGCCGCCGTAGAGGAGGAACTGATCTTCGGCCACGGGCCGCTCGATCTCGTTGCCCATGGAGCGCTGGAAGGCGAATTCAAGCTGTTCCTTCTGGAAGCTCGAAAGGCTGCTGTAATCCAGCCCGAAGGCGTCTTTGATTGCGGGGACAAGGTCGGACAGCCTGGCCCGCGCCAGGGGTGTGTCCCTCTTGTAGGGGCCGAGGATATCGTCGTTAAAGGCGATAAAGGACTTTTTCTGGAGCGCTACTTTGTCAAAGAAGGTGTCGTACTGGGTCCCGGCAAAGCCGAGGGTCATGCCGCCGGTCTCGTGGTCCCCGGTGATGACGATGAGGGTTTCCCCGGGATGGGCCTGGGCAAAACCGAGCGCGGCCCGGACTGCTTCGTCAAAGGCCAGGACATCGTGGATGGAAGCGCCGGCGTCGTTGGCGTGGCAGGCCCAGTCTACCTTGCCGCCCTCTATCATCATAAAAAAGCCTTTGGGGTTGTCCGACAAAAGCTCTATCCCCTTGCGGGTGTAATCGGCCAGGGAAAGATCGCCGGGGCCGCGGTCTATCTCGTAGGGCATGGCGCCGTCGTCCTGAAGCACCGCGTTTATTGCCAGCACCTTCCCGGCCCCCGGCCTGAGGGCGTTGAATGCCTCCCGCGAATTAACGTAGGTGTAGCCCCGGGCCTTTGCCAGCTCTACGGCGTCGGGCTGGTCGCCGTTCTTGCCTTTGGGCTGGTTTAGCGCGCCGCCGGCAAAGTAGTCAAAGCCGCTTCCCGCAAGCTGGACGGCAATATCGTAGTAGTCGCTGCGGGAAGGCACCTTGGCGTAAAATGACGCCGGGGTTGCGTGGTTCAGGGTAACGGTGGATATAACGCCGATCTTCATCCCCGCCTCGCGGGCGTACTCGGCAATGGTCTTAAAGGCTTTTGTTTTACCCGGATCCATATTGATAACCCCGCTCAGGGTTTTGTTCCCGGTGGCGAGCGCCGTCCCCGCGGAAGCGGAATCGGTAATAAATGTCCCCGCGTCATAGGTGGTGGTAAGGCCCGACACCGGAAACTGGGTAAAGCCCAGCCTGGTAACGTTTATGTCCTTGGAGGACCGGGCCGTGGCGAAAACCTCGGCGGCGCTTATCTGGGGCATAGCCATGCCGTCCCCGATAAACACGAAAACGTACTTCGCCTGCCCCGCCGCCGCAGTCTGGGTATTCTGCCCCGGCGCGTCGGCAGACCCTTTGGCATACGCGGGAACCGCGGCCAGCAAAACCAGAAGGGCGCAGACCGCGCCTTTCGTCCGTGCCGGAATTGACTTCCGGTTTTTTGATTGTTCCGTCATGTTTCTACTCTCCTGTTCGCGAGATTAACTCGCAAGATTAGATACAAGGTAAACAGGCTTTGTAAAAACCCGGCGGAGGCCCGGTAAAATTCCGGTAAAATCAGATGGTTTCGCGAAGGTTTTGTGTGGGAATGAATAGAGCGAGGGCGCATTTCCGGCGCTCTGCGCCGGAAACCGGGCTTTACGCTTGTATCTTTTTTGCCTATGGCAAAAAAGGATACCGCTTCAATCCCTTGCGCTGCTGTAAAACGGCATCCCTGCCGGCCTGCCTGCGGCAAACTCCATTCCTGGAACGCGAAGCGTGGAGTTTTGCCATGCAAAACTCCGAGGTAATTTGCAAAGCAAATTACCCGGCATCCCTGCCTGCTTGCCTGCGGCAAGGATCAGGTGGGTAAAATTACCCGGCGGGGCAATTTTACCCACCCCGCTGCCGGGCGGACAGGGCGCGGGCGACCGGCAGCACCATCAAAACAAGCATTTTTGCCTTTCTTTTTCCACTTCTTTGACTACGAACCTTCGGTTCGATTCGACTTTGCGGTAAAATTCCAAAGCATATCTTTTAGCATAACCAATCCATTGGCAGCTGCCTTTCCGTTTGTTTCGGCTTGGCACGGTTTTTGCTGTAGTATTTTGGGAGGCTTGAAACATGAGATTGAACGGTACATTGCTTGGTTTTTTTATGCCGGGGATTTTCCTGCTTCTGTCCGCCGGCTGCGGTTCCGGAAAAACCGGGACGGCAAAGGGGTACGAGTTTACTACGGTTAGCCGGGGAACCCTGGAGAAGACGGTATCCGCCGCGGGTTCCCTTAACCCGGTAGCGACGGTAAAGGTACTGGCGCGGATGAGCGGGAAAGTCGAAAAACTGTACGTAGATTACAATGACGTCATCCGCCGGGGGGATGTTTTGGCCGAACTCAACACGGACATGCTCAGGCTCCAGCGGGAACAGCAGGCCGCGTCGGTGGTGAAAGCCCGGGTAAACTACGCGCTCCAGCTCTTGAACTACCAGAACCAGGAGAAACTTGCGGAGAAGAACCTTATCTCCGAGTATGAACGTATGACCGGAAAGACCGCTCTGGATATTCAGAGCGCGGAACTTGCCGCCGCCGAAGCGTCCCTGCGGGCCATAGAGACCGAGATCAACCAGTATGCCTTTATCGTTTCCCCTATTGACGGGATCGTTCTGGAACGGAACATCAGCGAAGGGGATACGGTCGTAGAGGGTTCCAGCAGTAATTCTACCAGCCTCTTTACCCTGGCGGAAAACCTTGAGGAGATGCAGATAGAGGCCGGGGTGGGGGAGCTTGACATCTCCGGGATACACAAGGGCCAGGGGGTGCGGTTTACCCTGGAAGCCCTGCCGGGGAAAAACTTTTCGGGTACGGTAGAAACTTTCCGCCTTATGCCGGCGGTTCAGGACAATGTGGTGTCCTACACGGTGATGGTCAATGTGGATAATTCGGACGGTTCCCTTTTGCCGGGGATGACGTGCGCGGTGGAGTTTATCGAAGAGCGGAACGAAGATATTCTCCTGGTCCCCAATGCGGCCCTCAGGTATCAGCCCTCGGCGCTGACGGAGGAAGCCATAGCGGATGTGATCTTTGCCGCCGGCCTGCGGGGAATGGGCGAAGAGGAAAGACGGATAGCCATGGAACAGCGGAGGGCGGCTGCGGAAGCCCGGCCGCGGAGCGGCAGCGCCGCCGCCCAGTCCCAGGCTCCCCGCGGGCTTACCGGCCTGGTGTCGGGCGGCGGCGGGCCGGGGGGGCGCGGAGGACCCGGAGGGCCGGGTGGGCCGGGGATGGGGCCGCCGCCGGGAGGGGACCGGGACAGCGGGGGAACCATGCGTTCCGGGAGCGGCGGCATGGCGGTATCGAGCGGGGCGCCTGATGCCGTGAGTCCGCCCAGGCCGCTGTGGTACATCAACGGCGAGGGAAAGCTGGACTGCGTTCTGGTAACGACCGGGATTACCGACGGTTCCCGCACGGAGATCCGGCCCTGGGGCAGGGGTTGGGAGGACGCCGCCGGCCTGGAAGGGCTGTCCGTGATTCTCAGGGAGAGGGTGTGATTATGGCGGTAATAGAGCTGCGGGGTATCCGGCGGGAATACCGGCTGGGGGGCAGGCAGGGAGTCATTGTCCGGGCTCTCAGGGGAATAGATTTTTCCGCCGACGCGGGGGAGTTTGTCGCGGTGATGGGGCCTTCCGGTTCGGGGAAATCTACCTTGATGAACATTCTGGGGTGTCTGGATAAACCCAGCGGGGGGACCTATCATTTGGACGGTATAGAAACATCCGCATCGGATGGGGACGCTTTTGCGCGGATACGCAATAAAAAGATAGGGTTTGTATTTCAGTCCTTTAACCTCCTTGCCCGTACAACGGCCCTGGAAAATACGGAACTCCCCCTGTTTTACAACCGGGGAAACCGGCGTGAGGAGGGTACGGCGGGCAGGGCGGGTGAAACCGGTGGAACGGGAAAAAAGAAGATTAACCGGAAGGAACGCGCGGCGGAAGTTCTGCGGGAGGTAGGGCTGGGGGAACGGATGTATCATTTCCCTTCCCAGCTTTCCGGGGGCCAGCAGCAGCGGGTAGCCATAGCCAGGGCCATGGTAAACGATCCGGCCTTTATCTTGGCGGACGAACCCACGGGTAATCTGGACACAGAGATGACACTGGAAATTATGAGCCTCTTTCAGGATTTGAACCGCCGGGGAAAGACCCTGGTCATGGTAACCCACGAGCCGGATCTGGCGGCTTACACAAAACGGATCATCACTCTCCGGGACGGGGAACTGGTCTCCGACCGGGCGGCGGGAGAACGGCGGGACGCGCGGGAGGACCTGGCTCAATGGAAGCGGGATCACGCCCTGTTGTCCGGCGAAAGGGGGGAGGCGTGAATCTGTTTCAAATGCTCCATTCCTGTTTAAGAAACATCTTCCGGAACCGTATGCGGAGCCTGCTCACGTCCCTGGGGATCATCATCGGCGTGGGATCGGTGATCATCATGGTTGCGGTAGGGGAGGGGGCTCAGCGGGAAATCAAAAACCGCATTACCGCCATGGGGACTAATCTGATTCAGATCATGCCCCGCAGGATATTTATGCGGAATTTCAATTCCGCGGCTATGCCCCGGCCCAACTACCTTACCAGGGCGGAAGCGGCGAAGCTAAAGGCGGAAATGTCCTACGCCCCGGCGGTCTCCGGGGTAACCCAGCGCAGTTTTACTGTCATAGGCCCCCAGGGGAACGCTTCGGTGCAGGTTATGGGGGTGGAACCTGAATACCTTGCCATCAGGAACTGGAACATAGAGTCGGGGTATTGCTTTGCCGGGGAGGATCTTGAAGCGCGGAACCGGGTGGCGGTCCTGGGGCTTACCACGGCGGCGAACATCTTCGGCGGGGCTTCCGAAGCTCTGGGGCAGCGGATCCGTATAGGGACCAATCATTTTATGGTCATCGGTATTCTGGAAAAGAAAGTCGACGGCGGGAACGGGAACGATCAGGACGATGTTATCATGGTTCCCCTGGATACGGCGCTGTACCGGCTAAACAATTCCCGGAACCTTAACATGATCGCCATGAGCGTGGTTAGCGAGGAATACATGGAAGCGGCCCAGCGGGAAGCGGAACTCATCCTCCGGGAAGCCCGCAAGCTGAAAGATACCGATACCGCGAACTTTGAGATCATGAACAGCTCTGAAATCATCGAGATGGCCTCGGAGACATCCCGCAGCCTTACCAGCCTGCTGGCCGCCATAGCCGGCGTTTCCCTGCTGGTCGGCGGCATCGGGATCATGAACATCATGCTGGTTTCCGTAACCGAGCGGACCCGCGAGATAGGCCTCCGCATGGCGGTAGGGGCCAGGAAACGGGATATCCTGTTTCAGTTCCTGTCCGAATCCGTTATTTTAAGCCTTTTGGGGGGGCTTATCGGCATAGGCATGGCCGTTCTGGTCTGCCGCGTTCTTGCGGCCCTGTCCATCCCCGCAGCGATCAACCCCGCGATCGTTGCGGCGGCGGTTCTGTTTGCCGCCCTGGTGGGGATCTCCTTCGGCTATTATCCCGCCCGGAAAGCCTCGCGGCTCTATCCTATAGACGCCCTGCGGTATGAATGAAGCGCAGGTAACCGTATGAATCAAAAGAATCAAAGTGAGGTTGTCATGAAACTAACCGCTATTCTGTTGGCCGCCCTGCCGGCAGCGTTATTGCCGGTATCCGTATCCGCCCTGGATCTGGAAACCGCCCGCAGCCTGGCATTGGCGAATTCCCGCAGTCTGGCCCGGTACAACCTGGCCGTTGAGAGCGCGCGCCTGGATGAAACAATACAGAAATATACCGTACTGCCTTCCCTGTCCCTGGGAGCGTCGGCGTCGGCAAACTTCCTGGGAGAGGCCTCCCTGACGGACAGTTTCAGCGCCGGAGCCACTTTCGGCGTAACCCAGCGTATTTACGACGGGGGCAAGAACGCCGTCCTTAAATCAATCAACAGCATGGCCGTCGGGATAGCCCGCCAGGAAGCCCTGCGGGAATATTTCGCCGTCCTTGACGCGGCGGACGCGGCTTACTATGGGGCGCTCCAGGCGGAGGCGGCCCTGGAAGCCGCCGAAACCTCACTGGAAGCAGCCGCCCTGGCGCTGTCCATAGCGGAAATACGCCTGGAAAGCGGCATGATCGGCTACGGCGACTACCTGCAAGCCCTGGCCGAAAAGGAAGCCCGTGAAACCTCGCGGAACCAGGCCCGCCGCGACCGCACTATCGGCAGGGTTACGCTTAAAAACATCACGGCTCTGGCGGAACTTCCGGACGCGGAGGAAGCGGACTTTGCCGCGTGGGAAGAACTCCTGCAAAAGCTGGCCGGGCTTTCGGAAGAAGGGGCGGCGGCGTTCCTGCAATCGTTCCGTACAACGGCAACGGCCAATAACCCCGCCCTGGCAACGGCGGCCCTGGTGGCCGGGCGGGCGGAACAGGCAGTTTCCCTGGCCAAACGGGACTATCTTCCCAGCCTCAGCGC
>JAIRZS010000289.1 GCA_031267115.1 Treponema sp. | reverse complement strand
CTTTCCTTTCCCTGGACCATGATCGACAAGATCACCCCCCAGCCGGACGGGGAGGTGCGGAAGATGCTTGAATCCCTGGGCTATGTTGACGGCACGCCGGCCGGAGTGAAAGACGCCCGTAACGCCTCCTTTGTAAATGCCGAGGAAGCCCAGTACCTGGTGATCGAAGACGCTTTCCCCGCCGGCCGCCCGGCCCTTGAGAAAGCCGGGGTACTGTTCGCCGGCAGGGACACGGTGGACCGTGTGGAAAAGATGAAGGTCTGCACCTGCCTTAATCCCCTGCATACGGCCCTGGCGGTCTTCGGCTGTCTTTTGGGGTACACCAGGATCAGCGACGAGATGAGGGACAAGGACTTGGTAAGGCTGGTGGAACTTATCGGATATCAGGAAGGGCTGCCCGTGGCGGCGGACCCCGGAATCCTCTCGCCCAAACAATTTATCGACGAGGTATTGAAGGTCCGTTTCCCCAACCCCTTTATGCCCGATACCCCCCAGCGGATCGCCACGGACACTTCCCAGAAGATCCCCATCCGTTTCGGCGAAACCATCAAGGCCTACCTCGCGGACCCCAAACAAAGCGTGAAGGATCTGAAACTTATCCCCCTAGCGCTGGCGGCATGGCTCCGCTACCTTATGGGGCTGGACGACCAGGGAGCGGCCTTTACCGTAAGCCCGGATCCCCTTTACGACAAGCTCTACCCCGCGGTTTCCGGGATACGCCTGGGGCAAAAAGGGCCGTTTCACCGGGAACTGGAACCCGTCCTGTCCAATCCCGCCGTCTTTGCCGTGAATCTCTACGAAGCGGGCCTTGGGGAACGGGTGGAGGCCTGTTTTGAAGAACTGGTCGCCGGCCCCGGCGCCGTCCGGGCTGCCCTGCGGCGGCATGTGGGGAATGAGGCCTGACGAACCCAGCTTCGTGGTGAAAACCCTTGCATAAACGCCTATGGCGCCACGGCAAGCGAGTTGCTTTTTTTTGAAGGCCCCGGTATACTTTTTTGCATAATTATGGCGCGCATTGGGGTATAATCACAAATTTACTGCAACCCAAAGACATCCCCGATACCGGAAGTTTTGAAGGCGGCCTGCGCCCGGCAGGGGGGTAGCCGGAGACCCCGCACACGGCTGGAAGCCGGGGAGGAGGCTCCGGCGCAGGGGGGCCGGGCGCCGGCCAAAACCCGCAGGGTTTGATCCCGCCTTCCGGTAACAGGCCCCCCATAAATACGATTACCAGGGGATTTCAGTGAGAAAGAGAAATTGCCTTCCCGCCCTTATTCTCCTTTTGGGAACCCTCTCCTGCACTAATTCGTCTTCGGGCCTCAGGGACGGCTATTATACCGCCGAAATGAGCGGGTACGACGAGTACGGGTGGAAGGAATTTATGACTGTCTGCGTGAACAACGGGATTATCTCCCAGGTGGAATTTAACGCCAAGGATATTGGGGGTTTTATCAAATCCTGGGACACGGGCTATATGCGGGCGATGAAAGCCGCGAGCGGGACCTATCCCAATGAGTACAGCCGTTTCTTTTCGTCGCAGTTTATGAAGAACCAGAATGCCGATTCTATCGACGCGCTGGCGGGCGCGACGGATTCCCGGAACAACTTTATACTGCTTGCCCGGGCGGTCCTGAAAAGCGCGAAAAGCGGCGCCGCCCCGGTTGTCGTGGTGCCTGTGCCGCCGCAGCCGGAAACGGGGGCGCAGGGTGAGTGAGAGATGGGGGCTCCGCGGAAAAATCCAGACAACGATTACGGTAGTGGTCGTTGCCCTGACTCTGATACTGATGCTCTTTATGATTTACTTTATCAGTTCCCTTACCGACGCTATGCTGATGAAGATTCTGCCCTCTATGGCGAAAATCGCCGCCCAGGGCGTGGAAGGCCACCTGCACACGCTGGTAGACCGGGTTTTTCTGCTTAAGGATGATCCGGTCCTTGTCAGCCCCCGGTACGGGGATTCGGAAAAGCTGGCGGTCCTGGACAACGCGCTGGACGGGGTCGAATTCGGCTGGGTGGGGCTTTACACGCCCCAGTCGGGGCAGCTTGTCCTGGGAAGCGAAACCTCGCCGAACAGCATTTACGGCCGCAAGATGTTTTTCCTTACCCGGCAGACCCGGAATCTGGTTATCGGGGATACTATGGCGGACGAGCGGGGGCCGGAGATTACTATAGGCGCCCCGGTAATGCAGGACCGCGGCGTTATGCGCTATATTCTGGCGGCAAGCTACAAGTACGACGCGCTGAGCGACGTGCTGGGGAATATCAATATCAGCGCCTCAAGCGCGGCCTTTATTGTCAACGGCCTGGGCGAGCTCCAGGCGCACAGGGACATAAGGCGGATACTCGACAAGGAAACGTTTTACGATATCCTTGGCCGGAGCCGCAGGGCGGAAGAGCTGATCGCCGAAGTGGTGCTGGGGAATACGGGCTGTGCCGCGTTCCGGAAAAATTCGGCAATAGAATTCCTCCTGTCGTTATTTGCCCTGGGGAGCGGCCCCAGGTTTGTAAGCTACGCGCCAATCCGGGGAACCCGCTGGTCCCTGGTGATCGAGGTGCCTCCCGGCGATTTTATATTCGCCGCCCGGCAGGCGGTGGTAATCAGCGTAATCGCGGCGCTGTTCTTGCTGGTGATCTTTTCCCTGGTCTTCAACGCCTTCCTCAAGCAGGTGCTGACGGAGCCTTTGCGCGTGCTTACGATCAGCGCCCACCGCCTTGCCCTGGGCCAGTTCTCCCACAAGCTCCCCGACAAGGTGCTCAGCCGTAACGACGAGATAAACCTCCTTGCCGAGGCTTACGTGACCATGGTCGACTCTATCCAGGATGTTATTGTCGATATCGACCATATTACCTGGGCCGCCCGTACCGGCAACCTGGCCCAGCGCTCCCCCCTTTCCTACCACCAGGGGGACTACTACCGGATAGTCGCCGGGGTAAATACTACCCTGGATGTTATCAACGCCCAGCTTGACGCTATCCCGGAAGCTCTTGCCCTGATCGGGGAATCCCGCGAGTTCCGCTACTGCAACAAAGCTATGGCCAATTTCCTCAAACATTACGACCTTGATCCTGCCGACTCCGGCGCCCTGGCCTACATAAGCTCTTCCGGCAAGGGCAGGGATTACGGGGCCGGTATAGACGCTGTTTTTGACGCGGAAAAGGAAGACGCCGGCGCATATACCGCGGAAATAGACCTGGTTAAGGGAGAGGATTTCTGCAACTACGTGATGTCCCTGTGCCGGACCGGCACCGCCCCGGACGCGGGCAACGGGACCCCCGGCAGTTCCGGAAGCAGCCGGCTGGCAGATCAGATTGCCGCGCTCATGGGCGTGCGGAGCACTTTTTCCGGGAACGGCGGGGAAAAAGCCCCGATGTGCGTGATGCTTATCCTGAGCGACGTGACGGCGCTTACCCGGGCAAAGATAAGCGCCGAAAGGGCAAACCACGCGAAAAGCGACTTTCTCTCCAGGATGAGCCACGAGATGCGCACCCCGATGAACGCGATTATCGGCATGACCCATATCGCCAAAAGCGCCCAGGACCCGGAGCGGAAGGATTACTGCCTGGACAAGATAGACGAGGCGTCGAGCCACCTTCTGGGGGTAATCAACGATATCCTGGATATGTCCAAGATCGAGGCCAACAAGCTGGAGCTTTCCTTTGCGGAATTCAACTTTGAAAGGATGATCATGAAAGTGACCAATGTTGTCAATTTCAGGATCGACGAGAAGAAGCAGATTTTTACCGTCCACCTTGACCCGAAGATCCCCTCCATGCTGATCGGCGACGATCAGCGCCTTGCCCAGATAATTACCAACCTGCTTTCCAACGCGGTCAAATTTACCCCCGAGCGGGGGGCCATACGCCTGGAGGCAGTGCTGGAAAAAATGGCCGGCAATCTCTGTACTGTCAGAATATCCGTCAGCGATACGGGCATAGGCATAACGGAAGAACAAAAGGGCCGCCTCTTTACCTCTTTCGAACAGGCCGACGGCGGCATTTCCCGCAAATTCGGCGGGACAGGCCTGGGGCTTGCCATTTCCAGGAGGCTGGTGGAAATGATGGGCGGCTCTATCTGGGTAGAATCCGAGCCGGGCCGCGGTTCCTCGTTCATCTTTACCATAAAGGTCGAGCAGGGATCGGAAGCCGCCCGCATACCGTTCAAGGCCGGCGTGGACCTTGACAACCTGAATATCCTTATGGTGGACGATGACGCGGATATACGGGACTATTTCGGCGAGATACTGAAACAGTTCGGCCTTTCCTGCGACTTTGCCCCCGGCGGCGCGGAGGCGGCGGAGCTTATCAGGGAGCGGGGCCTTTACGATATCTGTTTTATCGACTGGAATATGCCCGGCATGGACGGCCTGGAACTTACCCGGTACATCAAGGACGAAGTGCGGCGGGCGGCCTCCGGGGATTCCGCGGCGGCGCCTGTATCAATGGTGTTCCTCATCTCCTCTTCCGACTGGACAACGGTGGAACACGAGGCCAGGGAAGCGGGGGTGGACAGGTTTTTGCCCAAGCCCCTTTTCTCGTCCTCAGTCGCCGACGCGATAAACCTGTTTCTGGGAAGGGATACCCTGACCGCCCCGGCGGCCGCCTCTTCCTCGAATTTCCTCGCCACCGGCAGCGCCGGCCTCGCGAACGGCAAAGCCGGCGGCGCGGCCGCGGGCGAAAGCGAGGATGAAGACGAAGCGGACGAAAATAATTTTAAAGGTTGCTGCGTCCTGCTTGCCGAAGACGTGGAGATAAACAGGGAAATTGTGCTGGCCCTGCTGGAGGATACCGGGCTTGCCATTGACTGCGCGGAAAACGGCAAGGCGGCTTTCAGGCTGTTCAGGGAAAACCCGGACCGCTACGATTTTATCTTTATGGATGTCCACATGCCCGAAATGGACGGTTTTGAGGCCACCCGGCAAATCCGCGCCCTTGATACCCCCAAAGCGCGGAACATACCCATTGTAGCCATGACCGCCAATGTCTTTAAGGAAGATATCGAGAAATGCCTTGAGTCGGGGATGAACGACCACGTAGGCAAACCCCTGGATATCATGATTGTGCTGGAAAAACTGCGGAAATACCTGCCTGTCCGCGCAGTATGAAGGGCCTCGCGGGAGGCCCTTTGTTCTCTTACTTTCTTGCTCTCTTACTTGAAGTAGCGGGCCAGAAGGCCTTTGAAACCGGCGCAGTGGCGGGCTTCGTCGCGGGCCATTTCGTGGACCGTGTCGTGGATGGCGTCGTAGTTCCTCTCTTTGGCGCGCTTGGCAATGTCGGTCTTGCCCGCGCAGGCGCCGTGTTCGGCTTCTACCCGCAGTTCCAGGTTCTTCTTGGTGCTGGTAGTAACTACTTCGCCCAGAAGTTCGGCAAATTTCGCGGCATGCTCCGCTTCCT
Source organism: Treponema sp. (assembly GCA_031267115.1). GTDB lineage: Bacteria > Spirochaetota > Spirochaetia > Treponematales > Breznakiellaceae > JAIRRR01. The sequence goes on along the minus strand of JAIRZS010000289.1, from coordinate 1,522 downwards.
CGAAAGCGTAGCGTTTGTACGCTTCGGCGATTTCGGGATAGCCTTCCCTCTCCGCGACCCGGCTCATGGCAAGGTACATGCCGACTTCGCAGCATTCGCCGTTGAAGTGGGCCCTGAGGTCTTCTTTGATGTCGTCTTCTACATTGGCCGCAACCCCGACCACATGCTCGGCGGCAAAAGTTCCGGATACGCCGGCCTTCTCGCTGAACTTCGACGCCGGCGCGTTGCACTGAGGGCAGACAGCCGGAGCGCTGTCACCGGTATGGACGTACCCGCAGACAGAACAAACCCATTTTTTCATAATAACACTCTCCATAAAAAATATTTACAACGGCTATGCCGCTGTTTGCTGTTTTATAACCCGGCGGCCGCCCGCAGGCGCCCCGGATATCATTCGCCCTTCCCGGCAGCCGCCAGGCATTCCAGACAGACGCCGTAAAACACGGTTTTCCGAAAATCGGCCGCAAAACCCGCCGGGCTTTTCGCCAAAGACACCAGGGCCTCCTCGTCCGGGCAGGGAAGGTCAAACACCTTGCCGCAGCGTTCGCAAACGCAGTGGGGGTGCGGCCCGGTAGAGCCGTCAAAACGTTCCTCGCCGTTCACCACCCCTACGGACGCCAGCTTCCCTTCCCGCCTGAACAGGCCGATGTTCCGGTACACCGTCCCCAGGGACAGGTCCGGAATCCGGGGCTTGAGCCGTTCATAGACCCATTGGGCTGTGGGATGGCATCCGGTGGACCGGATAGCCTCCAGGATAGCCTCCCGCTTCCTGCTGTATTTCCGCGCAATGCCTCCAGGCGCTTCCGTCTTCATATTAATAATAATAACCATTATTGTTATAAAATTCAAGTCTTTTGTAAAAAAAATTTTGGGCGCATTTCCGGCGCTTTGCGCCGGAAACCGGGCTTTCCGGGGCTCCGCTGCCGCTCCGGCCCCGGCGCTTCGCACCGGGTCTGGCCCCCTCTGGGGGCCACCCCTCCAATCCCTTGCGCGGCCGTCCATAGCGGATTAAGGCCTCACCAGCCGTCTGTCCGCCTTCGGCGGACAGCATGTGGATAGTCACATCATCCTGCTAATCGTTATCGGGGTACTCGCGATCTCCGGAAAGCTCGCCGTGAATGGTAAGGAAGTTGGCGTACCGTTCCTCATGGATCACCCCGGCGGCGACCGCTTCCATGATCTTGCAGCCCGGCTCGCGGGTGTGGGAACAGGAGAGCCCGAAGGTGCATGTGCCCGCCAGGGGGGCGAATTCCTTCATGTAATAGATGAGATCTTCCGGGGGAACCCGCTCGGGGACAAAGCGCCTGATTCCCGGGGTATCAACCACCAGGGTTTTCGCGCCCTCTCCGGGGCCGGGAATCTCCAGAAGATCCGACAGGGTGGTGGTGTGGTTCCCCCGGTCGTATTTTTCGTTTACCGGACCTATCCGGATGTCCAGATCCGGCGCCAGGGCTTTGACAAGGCTCGACTTTCCTACCCCGGACTGGCCGGCGAGGACCGAGAATTTGCCGGCGATAAAGGC
>JAIRZS010000288.1 GCA_031267115.1 Treponema sp. | reverse complement strand
CCCCCACCCCCCCCCCCCCCCCCCCCCCCCCCCCCCCCCCCCCCCCCCCCCCCCCCCCCCCCCCCCCCCCCCCCCCCGCTAGACCGGCGTACAAACAAAGGGCGGCGTTATAGGAAATACTACTAACCGGAAAGGCTGTATCGGCGTACATTCGGCTGTTCCCCCCTTTGCAGGAAATCCGGACATCCCCCCAAACCCGTCCGGCTTCGGGGACACCCGTTCTTGTAGACAGAATACACCATCCGGCAAATTTACGCAAGCGAAAACCGCCCTTTTTTCGCAAATTTCCGCGCAAACCGCCAAAACAGGCATTGGCCCCGGGTTTTCACCGCAAAGTCGAAGACAGTGAGCAATTAGCAATTAGCAATTAGCAATTAACAATGGAAGACGGGGGAGCCAAGAGTGGACCGGATGTCGAAGCCCGGTTAGCAGTTAATAATTGTTCATTGTTCATTGTTCATTCTTCATTGTTCTTTACTTCTTTTACTTTTTCGACTTTGTGGTTAAAGAATCCTGAAAAATTTCCTATATATGGAACCGCGCAAGGGATTGGAGGGGTTTAGCCGCGGCGCGGAGCGCCGGGGCCGGAGCGGCAGCGCAGCCCCGCAAAGCCCGGTCCGGGCGCCAAAGGCGCGCGGATGCGCCCGAAAAACATCCGGCTTCGCGGTGAAAATTCCGGAGTTTGCTTATTCAGGGGCCTTTGTCATTGCGGCAAGGACAGCCTGGACCCATTCGCCGCTTTCGGCGGGAAGTACGTCGCCGACCAGGAGGAATTCGAAAAGGGCCTCGCGGTAACGGCCAGAATAGTAGTAGGACTGCCCCAGGTAGAAACGGGCGCGGCTTTCGGCGGAAGCGCTGCGGGGCAGCGACAGAAATTCCGTCAAATCCCGGCAGGATTCTTCCCAGTCCCGCCTGAGAAAGGGGCCCTGCACGATATTTTTAAGCAGGTATTCTTCCCCCCCGCCGGCGGGGGGCTCAAGATCGTCCCTGAACGCCCTGGGCGGCTTAAAGGGGGTTTTTGAAAAATCGGGCGAGGGCTTTACGCCGGATACGTCCCGTTCCGCGCGGGAACTTAAAGGCGTTACCACGGGATTCTCGGCACCTGCGGCGGAGACCCCGTTTACGGAGATCAGGGGCAGCGGTATTGATCTGGTTCCGGGGGAATTTTTAAGCCCCACCCGGTAGCCCGACGGAATCTCCACAGGGTCCCTTGTGGCGTTGGACCCCGGTCGGATCTCCATGCTGCCGGAAAAGAGTTCGTCTTCGGTAATGAGCGCGTAATAATAGGCAATGCCCGGAACAGGGTAATCCATGTAGGGGGAGCCGATGCCCGACCGGACAATCACCGCGTCAAGGATGTTCCGGTTGGAGATGATGGGGGTTGTGCTCCGGTAAAGCACCGGAACCCTGGAGCTGTCGCCCGTATCAAAGGTAATCTCGACCCCGTCCCCCCGGACAACGGCGCGCAGGTTTGTTATCCCGTTCCATACCTGCCGCCGCCTTGCGGCAGGGGGAGGGGGCGGCTGGTTTACCGGTTCGGGAATTATGATTTCCGGCGCTTCGGGGTATTCCAGGGTAACGCTGATTGTATTATTGTACGGGAGCATAATGTCGTAACGCCGGCCTTCCGCGTCGCTCGAAGCGATAAAGTAATACCAGTCGCCGCCGTCTTCAACTTCGTCAATGTAGGACTGGACGCCGTATGGCACCTCTATGGGCCGGATCAGGGTATAGGAATTAATGTCGTCAAAGGGAGAGGAGGCGCGGTAAATATACACGGAACCTGCGGCGTCGGGAGAATCGACCCAGGAAAGGCGGACAAGGTTGTTCCTGGGTTCCGCTTTAATCCCGGTGACAAAGGGCGTAAAAACCGGCCTTCTTTCAGGGATCGGCGGAGGCGGGGGAGGGGGAGGGGGGGGCGGTGGGGGAGGAGGAGGCGGTTCTTCCTCTTTTTCCGGCAGCCCTACCCGGCCCAGGCCCCCTATGTCAATGCCCTCGTAGGAACCGGCCCTGTCCGTCTGCTGGGCGGCGAGCGGGAACGGAAAGAGGCCCAGCAGCAGGCTAAGGGCGAGTATATTCCTGGAAACAATCCCGGCTGTCTTCATCATATATATCATATTATAATCGGCAGGAATTGCAAAAAAAACCTGCTTTTTGTAGTATGGATAGCGGAGGACTATCATGCTAGTGAACGAACTTGCCTCGCCTGTCGGGGAACTAAAGGCCCGAATCAACGAAACCTGGGGGCGTCTTTGAAGACGCTTCGTTTAGCAGCCGCATAGCGGGGCTGGAAGCCAGATCATCGGAAGAGCATTTCTGGGACGATCCCCCGGCTGCGGAAAAGGTTATGGGGGAGCTTAAGGCCTTAAAAAGGCGCTACGATCCCTGGAAGGGACTCAAGGCGGAAATTGACGACCTGGAAACGCTCCAGGAACTGGCCGCGGAGGCCGGCGACGAATCCCAGGGCGCGGAAATCGAGGCCGCCCTGAAGGATCTTGGCGCCCGTTTTGAAAAACAGAACATAGTCGAGCTGATGCCCGGGGAAGTGGACGGGAACGGCTGCTTCCTGACTATTCATTCAGGAGCCGGCGGGACGGAGGCCTGCGACTGGTCGCAGATGCTCTACCGTATGTACCTGCGCTGGGCCGAACGGAAGGGCTTTTCCATAGAAGAAGTGGATATCCTGGAGGCCGAGGGGGGCATTAAGTCGGCTACGGTAAAAATCGAGGGCGATTACGCCTACGGCTATCTCAAGGGCGAAAGCGGGGTCCACCGGCTGGTGCGGATTTCCCCCTTTGACGCGAATGCCCGCCGGCATACTTCCTTTGCCTCCGCCTATATTTTCCCGGTGATAGATGATACCGTTAAAGTGGAAATCCGCCCGGAAGATCTCAGGGTGGACACCTACCGGTCCGGGGGGGCCGGGGGCCAGCATGTGAACAAGACCGACAGCGCCGTGCGTTTTACCCATCTCCCCACCGGGATAGTGGTGGCCTGCCAGAACGAGCGGAGTCAGATAAAGAACCGGGCTATCGCGATGAGCATGCTCAAGGCCAGGCTTTACGAATATTACCGCGAGGAAAAGGAAAAGGAAAACGAAAAATTCGCCCAGGAAAAGAAAGATATTTCCTGGGGGAACCAGATACGTTCCTATGTGTTCCAGCCGTATACCATGGTCAAAGATTACCGCACCAAAGCGGAGATCGGCAATATCCAGGCGGTTATGGACGGCGACATTGATCTGTTTATCGAGGAGTATCTGCGTTTTGTATGGAACAGCAAACACGGATAACGGCGGGCCGCCGGAAAGGCCTATTGATTTTGGGGTACGGAGAGTGAAATTTCCCGGCGCGGTATTTATTTTTCTCGCTATAGTATCTTCCGCATACGGGGGCGGAAAAACCGAGGAACCCGCCGCCGATCCTGTCGCCAAAGAATGGACGCTTTGCGTTGCTTCTTTTGATGTTTCCGCGCTGCCCGCCTCCCGGCGGATTGTCGGGGAAGTACTGGCCGTTGATCTGGTAAACTACCTCAACGCCATAAGCTACCGGATCAGGGTGTCGCCGGAGTACGCCTACTATGAAAGCGCCACATGGCTCAGGGCACGCCAGGAAGCGGGCAGGAAACTCGCCCAGAAACGGAATCAGAGGGACGAGCTTTTGTTCAGGGGCGACGCCGGGTGGCGTTACCAGAAAGAACTCAAAACCGTTGACAAAGAAATTGTCACGCTGGAAGAAGAATACGCCGCCGCGGAAGAAAAAATACCGGTTGTTGAACAAAAACCGAATTTCCTCCTTACCCAGGATAATCTTCGGGGCATTTTCCCCCAGGCTCCAAGGCCGGGAGGGGAGTACAACTTCTGCGTTACCCAGAAAACCGACGGCCTCCTAACCGGGCAAATTTCCGAATACCACGGCCGCATTTACATGATCGTGCGGGTCTACGCGATCTATGCCCGCGGCGTAATATACGAGGACAGCGTATTGTTTTCTTCCGAAGATATTAACGACGCCATGGAGGAAGTAGGAAGCCGCCTGGTAATGGCCCTGGAGGGTACTCCCCGGGCGTCGGTCGCGGTAACGGCAAACCCGGAAACAGCCGTCATTTCCTTTAACCGGGCATTCGCGGGGCGGGGCAGGGCCGGGCCGGTCGAACGCGCCCCGGGGCAGGTGGAAGTGCGGGCAACGGCCCCGGAGCATATTACGACAACGGTCACGGTAGACCTTTTCGCAAACGAGCTTGCCGAACTCCAGATCAATCTAAGCCCCCTGGGTTCCAGCCTCGTTCTGGTCGATGTGCCGGATTACCCCGGGACGGCTGTTTACCAGGGATCGCTGTTTATCGGGAATACGCCGCTGGAAATGGAACTGCCGACGGATCACCCCGAGCATATCAGCGTTGAAACTCCCGAGGGGAATGTGGGTTCCGTGATAATCCCCGCCGGGGAAAAGCCGGAAGGCACAGCGCTGTTCCCGGTAGTAATCCCCCCCCTTGCGGAAGGCCGCCTAGACAGGAGCCGCCGGGGGTTTTACGGGGCCTGGGGCCGTTTTTGGATTGCCCTGCCCCTGGCATGGATGGCGAGCGGGGTCGCCTCTACGGTTATCGGGGGTTATAATACCAACCAGTACCGTACCAGGGAACAGTACGACGAGGCCCAGATCTACCGCTGGACATCCATAGGGCTTACCGCCATTGCCACAGGTTTTGCCCTGGAATCCGTTATCCGCGCCTTTTTTTATGTGCGTACATCTTCCAAAGGCGAGCCCAGAATTTCCAGGAATTTGTCCCGGAGCCAGAGATAAGGCCGAACCCGCGTCCCGTAACCGGGAGGTGCGGATTGCTGCGGATTATTAAGGAGAACAAACATGATTTCCTTTCGTGAAAAAATAAAAAAATTCTTTGGGATGCAGGCAAAACTGGAAGAATCGTTTTTCGAGGATCTTGCCGACCTTCTGATAGAAGGGGATTTCGGCGCCGCCGAGGCGTGGCGGACTATAGAAGAACTGCGCGATCGCTGCAAAAAACAGAAGACTGCCGAAAGTGAAAAAGCCCGGGAAATCCTGGCGTCGCTCCTTGCCGAAAAACTTCTGTCCTGCGGGGGCGGCGGCGAATTTACCCCGGACCCCGAAACCCTCCGGATCATCCTGCTCTTGGGAGTAAACGGCGTGGGGAAGACCACCAGCGCGGCGAAACTGGCCTTCCGTTTCCGCGAGCGCTGCGGCTGCAAGCCCATCCTTGCCGCGGCCGATACTTTCCGGGCGGCGGCAATCGAGCAGTTAAAGATACACGGCGAACGGCTTGGGGTGCGGGTTGTAGCCCACCAGCGCGGGGGCGATCCTGCGGCGGTCATTTATGACGCGATAGAGGCCGCTCATGCCGGAGGCGGGGGGCTTATCATTGCCGATACGGCGGGGCGCATGCACACAAAAAGCGCCCTGGTTGAGGAACTCAAGAAGATAGACCGGGTGGTAGAATCAAAGGCCGGGGATACAGGCGGCTGTGTTAAATGGCTCGTGCTGGACGCCACTACCGGACGGAACGCCCTGGCCCAGGCGGAAATTTTCCACGCGGCGGTAAAACCGGACGGGGTAATCCTTACCAAATACGATTCGACGGCCCGGGGCGGGGTGGTTTTTTCCCTGGCCGAAACCCTGTCGCTTCCGGTAGTCTATATCTGCGACGGGGAAAAATACGAAAATATACAGCCTTTTGACGCTTCGCGTTTTGCCGGAGAATTTACGGGGCTTGATTACCAAGAGGGGAAAGGGAAATGAAGCGCGGGAAAGCGCGGGAAAGCGCGCTTTTTTTCTTTTTCGCGTTTTTATTTTTAGCGCTCTCAATAAACTCAAACTCCGCCGCCGAAGATCGCTGGTACATTTCAAACGCCGCCGGCATGGCGCTCGAACCGGCTTTTTCCCGGCTTGCCATGAGGGAAAAATACGCCCTCGCGGTAACGGAAATACTTCCCGGGGATCTTCCCGCCAATCTTCGCGAATTTTACGACGCTATATACCGGGAAGCCCGGACAAGGGCGGCGGCGGAAGCAGCGGAAACGGAAACCTGGGAAGATGCGGTAACGGCAGTTCCCTTTTCTCTCAGGCTCGAAAAGCGTATCCTTTACGAAAACCGGAAAGCTTCCCGCCAGCAGTGGCTCTTCCTGGACAGGGAAAACCAGATACGCCTCGCGGCGGCCTTTGCCCTTGATCCCGCCGATTACCCCCCGCCTGAAACCGGCGATACCGGCAGCGCGGAAAGCGTAGAAAACACGGAGAGCGCGGAAAAAGACGCCCGCTCTGATCCGGACGGGGAAGAAGCCCCGCCGGCCGCCGGCGATACGGGCGAAACCGGGGATGCCGGGGAAGAAACTGAAGGGGAAGGCGGGGGAGAAGCCGAAGGGGAAAAATCCTCGGTTGATTACTCGGGATACATCGAACTCTACAATCCGGAAGGCTATATTGTCGAGGAACATTTGTTTTCTTCCGACTCCACCGACCGGATAGTAAATTATTTTTACAACAAACGCATACTGATCCGCGCCGTCACCAAAATACAGCATCCGGCAAGCGGGACGGAGGAGAGCTATACCGAAAATTACTGTACCGATTATTACCGTTACAGCCGGTCTTCTTCCCTGCGGGGGGTGGAGCGGATATACCACACCCAGGCGGAGAATGAGCCGGTACAGATGCGTTTTCCCCATGTTGTTCTGGGGGCGGCAAAAAACACCCTGTTTGTCAATCCCGGCTTTTCCTTTACCAACGAATTCTTCAAGGACATCCTGCTGGACTCCGGTTCGCGGGTAATCTATACTACCGATGACAGGGGCCGGGTGCTCACCGAAACCCGGAGGGACGAGGACGGGGAAGTGATAGGGGAGCTGCGGAACACCTGGTCCGGCGACCGGCTGGTTTCGGTACACTGGAAGGCCGGGGATGACGAGCGGGTTACGGAATTTGAATACAACAGCGACGGGGACAGGGTTTTGGAAAGGAACATCAACAGGGGCGTGCTGGAACGGGTGGTCACTCTGGAAGGGGAAAACGAAATAGAGGTGCTATACATAGACGGGAAGCCCATGCTGAGGGCTGTCTGGGAGAATGGCCGTAAAATTTCCGAGGAGCGTATACGCCCTTCCACGGCGCCCCAAAGCGGGGCCGGTTTCTGATGGCCTCCTTGCGCTGGATCGGTTTTATCGCCCTCCGCTATATTTCCCGCGGCCGCCGGAACCGTTCTTCCGCGTCGTCAATTCTGGCCATACTCGGCATTCTTACCGGGGTTCTTTCCCTGACGGTAATACTCGCCGTTATGAACGGCTTCCAGCTCGGCTTTATCGAGAGTATTGTGGAAATATCATCGTATCACCTGCGTTTTGAAAATTTCCCCGCGGACGGGAGCGGGAAATTTCTCGAAGAAAAGATCCGTTCCCTGCCCCAGGTGGCCGCCGTCGTGCCTTTCCGGGAAATCCAGGGCATAGTCCGGGGGAAACGGGAAGAACAGCAGGCGGCAGTGATCCGCTGTCTGCCCCGCGACGCGCCCGCTCGGGATTCGGGTTTTGCGGAAAAACTCACATTCGAAGGCAGACAGGGCGGTTTTTTTCTGGATAACCCGAATTCGGTTGTCCCCGGGGCCGAACTTGCCCGGCGTTTGGGCGTCCGCCTGGGGGACACGATAAGCCTGGTATCGCTTTCCGGCGACGGCCTCTTCGGGGGCGCGGGGGAAAGTACTGACGGCGGGGAAGGGGAATCCTCCGCCGATTCCCTTTTTACCGTGACCGGCATATTCCGTTCGGGTTTTTACGAATACGACCTGGGCTGGGCGTTTATCAGCATCGATTCCGGGGCCGCGCTTTCCGGGGAACGGGACAGGCTCTCCCTGGGAATCAAACTTAAAAGCCGCTGGCAGGACAGCCGGGTTCTGGAACAGATACTCCGCCTTCCCGAATACGCCGCCCTCAGCGCGGCGGGAGCGGTGGAAGCGCCGAAGCCCTGGCGGGATTATAACCGCGCTTTCTACGGGGCGCTCAGAACGGAAAAACTAATGATGTTCATCCTGGTCGGGCTTATCTTCATTGTGGTAGGGCTCAATATCTTCCAGGCCCAGCGCAGGTCCGTTCTGGAAAGGCGGGAGGAGATCGGCCTGCTGCGGGCCATGGGCGCTACGGATGTCGCGGTAAGGCTCATCTTTGTCTGGGACGGTTTTGTCATCGGGCTTTCAGGCGCGGCTTTCGGAACATGCCTGGGACTCCTCATTGCGTCCCATATCACGGTCTTTTTCAATATTCTTGAAGGGCTGGTCAACGCCGCAATCGATCTGGTCAACCTTGTACTTTCGGTTTTCGGCATTTCGGGCGCCGGGGGTTTCGCCGTATTTTCCCCGGCCATCTTTTACATCAAGGAGATCCCCTCCCGCGTCATCCCGCGGGAAGTGGCCCTCATCTTTTTATTCGGGTTTTTATCCGCCCTGCTTGCGGCCTGGTTCGCGTCGGGCAGGGTTTCCGGGACAAGGCCGGCGGAGGTTCTGCGTTGTGAGTGACATTACCGACGCGCCCGTCTTAATCGAAGTCAGGGATATCGTTAAGACTTTCCCCTCGGGCGCTGAAACCCTTGCCATCCTCAGGGGTATTACGCTTACCGTTGCCGCAGGGACTACTTTGGCCATTAACGGCCAAAGCGGAAGCGGTAAAAGCACCTTCCTCAATATCCTGGGCGGCCTTGACCGCGCGGATTCCGGTTCCGTAAAAGTCGCCGGGGACGAGATAACGGCGCTTTCCGAGAACGCGCTTACCTCTTACCGGCGGGACCGTATCGGCTTTGTCTTCCAGTTCCACTACCTCCTCAAGGACTTTACCGCCCTGGAAAACGTGATGATCCCCGGCTATATGGCGGGTATGAAGAAAAAGGACGCGCTGGAAAGGGCCGGATCCCTGCTTGCCGATGTAAACATGCGGGAACGGCTGCACCACTACCCGTCCCAGCTTTCCGGGGGGGAGCGCCAGCGGGTGGCCGTGGCCCGGTCCATGATCAACAACCCGGACCTGATCCTGGCCGACGAGCCTACCGGCAACCTCGATCCGGCCAACAGCGATTCTGTCGCCGAACTTCTCTATTCGGGGGCCGGGAAATGGGGGAAGACCCTCATCGTGGTAACCCATGACGAAAGGGTAGCGGGCCGCGCGGCGGCGCGTTATACCCTGGACGGGGGCGTGCTGGTGTGAATCTTCCCGGTGAATTTTTCATTGCCCTCCGCTACCTTTGGGGAAGGGCCCGTGAGGGGGGCCGCTACCTCAGGGGGGCCGCCGCGGGAATAGCCCTGTCCCTGATCCCCATCATGGTTACCCTTATTGTCGCGGACGGCATGATACGGGGCATTACCGACCGGTACCTGGAACTTGGCACCGGCCATATCCAGGTATATGACTATTTAAATTCAGGCTGGGAAGGGCCGCCCTATCTGCCGGGAATACCCGGCCTCCGCGGAGTCTGGCGGGAGCGTTCCGGCCTTGCCATAGTCATGGGGGGCGCGGGCAAGGCGGGGACCACGGTATGGGCAATAGAAAGCTCCTTCTGGGCCGACAGCGGGAGCCGGAAATTTCTCAAGATCACGGAGGGCAGCGCGGAATTGGAGGGGGATAACGAGGTCCTCCTGGGCGAAGAACTGGCCCGCATTGTCGGCGCGGAAACAGGAAAGAATGTTTATATTATGAGCGTTCAGCTCGGCGCTTCCGGGCGGAACATACCCCGTACCGTTCCCTTCAAGGTCAGGGGCATAGTGTCTTCCGGCTACCGGGAACTGGACGCCCTGTGGTGTATTCTAAGCTATCCGGGGGGCGGGCGCATCCTGGACCCTGCCCTGTCCCGGGACTGCCTAGTGCTTAAGATCGACGATCCCTACCGTAAGGCCGAGGAAACAGCCGGGATTATAGCCGGGGAACTGGGGCCGGGATACGGGGTCTATACCTGGAAGGATTTGCAGCGTTCCCAGTACAGTTCCTACGAATCTACCCGCCAGCTTTTGCTCTTCATCATGGCGCTGATTGTATTGGTAGCGGCGGTAAATGTATCCTCGGCTACCGGTATGCTGGTCATCGAACGCCGCCAGGACATCGCGGTACTCAAAGCCGCCGGGGCAAGCCCGGCCGCGACAAGCCGCGTCTTTCTCTGCGCGGGTTTTCTCACCGGCCTTGCCGGCGTAATTCTGGGAAGCGCCCTGGGGCTTCTCATCGGGGTTTTTATCAACCAGCTTATACGCGGCCTGGAATCCATTCTCAGCTTTTTTTCATCGGCCTTTCACGGCGGGGAGGTAAAGATACTTGACAGCGGGTACTATCTGGAAGCGATCCCCATCGTGATAAACTGGAAAACCGTCGCCCTTATCGGCGCGTTTACGCTGCTCTGCTCCCTGGCGGCATCCTGGTTTCCCGCCCGCCGTGCGGGGAAAATACCCCCCATTGAACTTTTGCGGAGAATTTAGCATCCCATGTTATACAGGGCAGGCAGTATCGGACAGCCATGAAAAAAACGCCTTTTTACAAAGACGGACTCCGCTTTTCCTGCGTCCGCTGTTCGGCCTGCTGCCGTTACGAGAGCGGCTTCGTGTTCCTTTCCCGCCCTGATCTCGACGCCCTTTCGAACGAACTCAAAATGAAAAGCGGCGATTTTATCGCCGCGTACTGCCGCTGGATCGGGGCGCCGGGAGGTTTTTCCCAATTGTCTTTGCGGGAAAAATCAAACCGCGACTGCGTCTTCTGGAAAGACGGCTGCACCGTATACAAGTCCCGGCCCCGGCAATGCAGGAGCTTCCCATTCTGGCCTTCCGTGCTGGAATCCCCCGGGATCTGGGAAAACACCGCCCTGTCCTGCCCCGGCATGGGGAAAGGCCTCCTGCACACAAGGGAAGACATAGAATCCTGCCTCCGCGGGCAGCTTGGCGAGGCGGTTATTACGCGCGAACCGTCAGCTATTTAATATTACAGGGATTTTTTTAAAATTTGGGCGCATTTCCGGCGCAAAGCGCCGGAAACCGGGCTTTGCGGGGTTCCGCTCCGCTCCATTCTTTGCGCCCGGCGGCGCAAAGAACGCTTTAGACCCTCCGGGTCTTACGCGCCCCTCCAATCCCTTGCGCATCTGCAAAACCGGCGCTTTTTTCCGCAGAATCCGCCGCTATTTTGTACTGTTAAATTGCCGGCGAACTATTGCCTTAAGGGCCCGGGAACACTATCTTATAAAAAGCGGGCGTAAAAAGTGATCGAAAAAACAGGCGAAGTGAAAGAAGGGCTCTTTTTGAGTCCGGAAGACGTGAAGGTATTGTTTACCCTGCTAAAAGCCAGGGAATATGCCCTCTCGGGAGCGGAACGGCTGGTGCTTTCAAAGATAGAAGACACCCTCTATACCTGCCTGTCGGTCGATGAAATAGAAGCCCTGCTTCCCCGGAATCCCGGCGGGACTCCCTATCCCGGCCCCGGGAGGAAGGGCCGGTAATGAAAAAAAACGCGCGGAAACCCGCCGGGGCGGCGGGCCGTCCCGAACGGAAAATTCCGAAGCAGTCCCGGGAGAAAAAGCCGGGGCCGGCCCGTGTTGTCCGCCTCTTTTGCGGCATCCTTGCCGGGCTGATCGCCTTTGCCCTGGTTCTGGGAGGGATTGCCGCCGCGGCTTTTATCTACCTGAACAATCCCCCGGAAACAGCCTCGCGGGCGGCCCGGGAGGCTTCCCCTGCCGATACCCTTCGGCTGGAAGATGACGGCCGGGTATTCATCGAAATAAGGGACGGAGAAAGTTCCTATTCCGTGGGCCAGCGGCTTGAAAAGGAAGGATTCATCCGGAGCCGCTATCTCTGGAATCTGCTTTCCTACCTGGACAAAGACTATATCAAGACCGGATCGTACCGGTTCGGCTACCCGGCTACCCAGCTTGAAATCCGTTCAATCCTGGTTGAAGGAAAACAGATCCTTGTCCGCGTAACCGTTCCCGAAGGAGTCACGCTAAAAAAGATCGCGGCGATACTTGAGGAGGCGGGCATCTGCGGCAGGGAAGCCTTTTTGCAGTCGGCCTCCGACCGCGGCATGCTTGCCGAATACCGGATTCCCGGCCTGACTATGGAGGGGTATCTTTACCCGGACACCTACCTGTTCCCCCTTTCATATCCCGCCCCGGAGGTTGTCCGCACTATGGCGGATACCTTTTTTAACCGGCTTGCGGAAACCGGGGAAAATATCTATTCCCTTTCCCCGGAAGAAATCAACCGGAAGGTGATTCTGGCTTCTATTGTCGAACGCGAATACCGGGTGGCGGATGAAGCGCCCCTGATGGCCGGGGTTTTTTACAACCGCCTGGAAATCGGGATGGCCCTTCAGTCCTGCGCCACTGTGGAATACGTTATTACCGAGATCCAGGGGAAGCCCCACCCGCGCCTTCTCTATACCCGGGATACGGAAATTCCCGATCCCTACAATACCTACCTGCGTCCCGGCCTTCCCCCGGGGCCTATTTCCTCGCCCGGAAAAATAGCACTTGGCGCTGTTTTTCACCCCGCTTCCAGCGATTATCTTTATTTTCGCCTGGTAAGCCCGGAAGAAGGACGGCATTATTTTTCAAAAAATTTCGACGAGCATATACAGGCGGGAACCCTTTACGTTAAAGGAGGCGGTTTTTGAGAATCGCCCCCTCGTCAATCCAGGAAGTAAATGACCGCCTGGACGCGGTCGCCGTAGTAGGGGAGTATGTGCGGCTGGAAAAGCGGAGCGGCCGTTACTGGGGCTGCTGCCCCTTTCACCAGGAAAAAACCCCCTCGTTTACCGTGGATCCGGAGCGGAAGATGTACTACTGTTTCGGCTGCCACCAGGGGGGGAATATCATAAAATTTATCATGGATATGGACAAGGCCAGCTTTCCGGAAGCGGTGGAGCTTCTGGCAAAAAAGGCCGGGGTCGAGCTTGCCTATGAAGGGTCAGGAAATTACGAAGGGAAAAAAGATACCCATAAAGAGGATCTCTATGTGCTTTACGACAAACTGGCAGGCAGTTTTCATTTTTTATTAATGGAAAAGTCTGAATATAGCCACGCGAAGCAGTATATTCTTGAAAGAGGCCTTACCGAAGAGATGCTTGACCGCTTCAGGCTGGGTTATGCCCCCGCCGACAGGTCCTGGTTGTTCAGGTTCCTCTCAAAAAGGAGCTATTCTTCCGAGCTGCTCGCGATGTCGGGGCTTTTTTACCAGGACTACCCGCAAAGCGCCTTTTTTCACGACCGGCTCATGTTCCCTATCGCGGACCGGCAGGGAAGGACCGTGGCGTTCGGCGGGCGGCTTTTATCCGGGGACGGGCCGAAGTACATCAATTCCCGGGAGTCCGATGTTTACAAAAAAGGCTCTACCCTCTTTGCCATAGACCTGGCTATAGAAGAGATACGGCGGACCAAGTCGGTATATATTGCCGAAGGCTACATGGATGTGATCGCCCTGCACCAGGCCGGGATAAGCAACGCGGTGGCGCCTCTGGGTACCGCCTTTACCGACGAACAGGCCCGGCTTTTAAAACGCTGGGCGGACAAAATATGCCTTGTCTTTGATTCGGACGGGGCCGGGCAGACTGCGGCGGTCAAGGCCATACTTACCGGCCGGAAGAACGGCCTGGACTGTTCGGTGGCGGTTCCGGGCCGCCAGCTTCCCGAAGACGGGGGCGGAGAGGCCCCCCTGAAAGATCCCGCCGATATTTTAAAACAATTTGGTCCTGAAACATTGCAAAAAAGCGTAAAATACAGTATAAATGACTTTGAGTATTTAGTTAATCGCGCCCGTTCCCTGTACGATACAAGCGGCCCGGAAGGCAAGGCCAGGGCGGTTGCCTTCCTCTTCCCCTACGCGGCGGCCCTGGAATCCGAAGTATCCCGGGAGGCCTGTTTGGCCGATACGGCGGATACATTCGGCGCGGAACGGCAGGCGGTGTTCGCGGACTACAGGCGTGACCGGCAAAACGGGAGGCCGGCCCTTTCCCCCAACGCTGCGGGAGGAGAAGCCCGGGAAAAAACGCTCCGTATGAATGACGAGCTATATTTACTCACCGCAGTTATGGTGAATCAGTGGATGTACCCAAAGCTGCGCTCAAGTTTGTCGATAGAGGAGTTGGAAGATTCCGGCGCCAAGGAGCTTTTTATCGCCCTCGAAGAATGGTTCAGAAACAGGAATACCGACGAAGGGGAAAAATCACGGGCAATACCTCCGGATCTGTTATCGCGCGTCAGCGGCGAATCTTTAAGGAATTTTGTGATCGAACAGGGCGTTAAGGGCGCGTTTTCGTCAAATCCGGAAGCCTTAATACAGGACGGCATAAGGCAAATCAAGATAAAGCGGCTGGAACGCCGGCAGGGGGAGATTGTAATGGAATTACGCAAGCAGAAAAACGATTCCGGGGGGGCTGGCGCCCCGTCGTTAGCTTCGCTACCGGTATCTTCAGAAGATCTTCTTACGGAAAAAATACACATTGACGCCGAATTGCTCCGGCTTAGGGGGACAGCCAGGATCGGCCCCTATTAAAGCCTTCCGAAATATACAAGCGGGCGGGTTCCGGAATCCGGATAGAGCCGCCTCCGATATTGGCAGACTGCCTTGGTGGGGCATTTTCTCATGCCTGCGGGCTGGAAAATGCGGGTTTGTGCATAAAATACCCGGTTTTATGGACAGGCGGTGATTTGGGAAAGCAAGATTGACGCGACCGGGCATATAAGGAAGCTGACAAATGTTAACGGATACACGTACACCGGAAATAACTCTTGATCCCTCTGTTTCGAAAGTTATTGAATACGCGAAAGAAAAAAAGACTATCTCTTTTGACGAGCTTTCCGATTTTCTGCCCGCTCATATCACTAATTCTGACAAAATGGATCAGGTTCTAGTGATGCTCCAGCAAAACAATGTCCAGCTTGTTATCGAGGAAGATTCCCCGGCCGACGAGGAATCCGATCCGGACGGCAGGAAAAACGGGGACGCCGAAAAGAAACGGCTTGTTTACAGCGAGAAAGAATCCCCGGTTGACGATCCGATCAGGCTCTATTTGAGGGAAATCGGCCAGGAAAGCCTTCTTACCGCGGAAGAGGAGATACGGTATTCCAAGCAGATGGAAGACGGGGAAAATATTATAAAGAGCGTGATAAAGAAGTCGGGGATGATCATCCCGGAATTTTATCACATCGCCCAGCGGGCGTTTTCCAAAAAAGACCCCAGGGAACTCAACTTCTCCAATAAAAAAGAAATAACCGAGTATATTACCGAACGGAGGCGCCTTAACCAGTTTTACCGGGAGACGCTCAGGCTTATCGGGGCCGATCTTAAAAATTATATGGAAGTAAAGCGCCGGATCATCACCCGGGGCGGGGATATCTTTGACGACAGGGAGCTTGGCGATCTGCGCAGGCATATTCTGGAGGCAATTGAGGCCGCCGAAATACACCCCGAAGAAATTACCCGGTTTTCCGATAAATTCGTCCAGGCCGCGGAGAAGATACGGCAGTACAAAAAGGTCCAGGAACGCAAGGAAAAGCGGCTCCAGGTGGCGTCTTTCAAGGAACTCCGCGCTTTGGGCCGGGGACTTACTATCCGGGAGGAGCGGGAACGGCTGGAACGGGATCTGGGGCTTTCTTCCGACGAGATCAAGGAGCTTATCCGGCAGATCCAGGTAACCGAAAAGCGGCTCAACCAGATGGAGTCCGAATTTGAGGAATCCATCGAGAGTATTAACGGCATGGCCGCCGAGATCGACCGGGGCCGCAAGATGATGAAGGAGGCCAAGGATAAGCTTATCAAGGCAAACCTGCGCCTGGTTGTTTCGATCGCCAAAAAATACACCAACAGGGGGCTTCATTTCTTCGATCTGGTCCAAGAAGGGAATATCGGCCTTATTAAGGCGGTGGAAAAGTTCGAGTATCAGAAGGGGTTTAAATTTTCTACTTACGCTACCTGGTGGATACGCCAGGCGATTACCCGGTCCATTTCCGATCAGGCGCGGACCATCCGGGTGCCGGTACACATGATCGAGCAGATCAACAAGGTGGCCAGGGAATCCCGCCAGCTTATGCAGGTATTGGGCAGGGAGCCTTCGGATGAGGAAATCGCCGAACGCCTGGGCTGGACCGCCCTTCGGGTAAAGGCCGTGAAGAACGTGGCCAGGGAGCCTATCAGCCTTGAAACGCCTATAGGGGAAGAAGAAGACTCCCTGCTTGGGGACTTTATCGAAGACAAGGATGTGGAAAACCCCGCGAACCAGACCGCCTTTACCATGCTTCAGGAACAGCTTTCCGGGGTCCTGTCCACCCTGCCCAAACGGGAGCAGGACGTGCTCAAGATGCGTTTCGGCCTGGAAGGGGGCTACTCCCTGACCCTGGAAGAGGTCGGTCTCTGCTTCAATGTTACCCGCGAGCGCATACGGCAGATCGAGGCAAAGGCCCTGCGCCGGCTCCGCCACCCGAGGCGGAGCCTGAAACTCAAGGATTTTCTTGACCATTAACCGCGGGACTTTGGGGAACGCCGCGCCGCTATACTTTTCCTGCAAAATTTGATATACTTAGGACGGACAGAAGGGGAACATTATGGTTATGGAAGAAGTTTTTACGAAATTGAGGAGCCTCCAGGATATACTTTCCCAAAAGATTGTTTTGGAACAGGATATTCAGGAGATCCCCAAAATGCTTACCACCCAGGAAGAACTGCTCGCCAGGCTCAAGAAAACCTTCATCGAAAAAGATCTGGAATGCGACAAGGCCAAGTCTCAGACGGCGGAATTCCGCGAGCTTCTCGCCGCGGCGGAAAAGACCCGCGAGGGCGCCGAAAAAAATATGGATTCCGTTACCACCCAGCGGGAATACGAGGCTTTGGACAAGGAGATCCGGGATGCCGCGGAGAAAGAAGCCCAGTACCGGAAGGATCTTCAGCGGGAAGAGCGGCTTTTGGCGGACCTTGCCGAACAGATGGAGCAGAGCAAGGGGCTTATCGATCAGCAGGAAAAGGAACTTGAGGAGCGGCGGGTAGGCATAGAGGTTGAGATCGCGGAAAAGTCAAAGAGGGCGTCGGAACTGGAGGCGGAAGAGCTGGATCTCAAGAAAGACATTGATCCGGAAACTTTTTTCAAGTTTGAGAGGATAATCCGCAACAAGATGGGCAGGGGCATTGTCGCCATAAAGGGCGGTGTTTGTACCGGCTGCCACATGATCCTTCCCGCGCAGTTTGCCAACGAGGTCCGTTTGGGGGAAGAGATCGTCTTCTGCCCGTATTGTTCCCGGATACTTTTCTACGAGGAGTCCGAAGAGGGCGAGGAAGACTACTTTGATGCCGAAGATTCGGGCAGCCTTTCCGATTTGGACGATATGGAAGAGGAAGATTTTGACGACGAGGATGAGGAAGAAGAAAAGATAAACATTGATTATGAAGACTAACGATGGGCCGGGCCGCCGCCTGGAAGCCCTGCCGCTGCGGCGGGGGTTTTCAGGAGGAAAGTCCGGGCTCCGCAGGGCATGATGCCGGGTAATACCCGGGAGGAGGGCGCCCAAGCGCCTTTCGACAGACAGCGCAGCAGAAAATATACCACCCGGCCCTGCCGGGAAAGGGTGAAAAGGCGGGGTAAGAGCCCACCGCGGCGGCGGCAACGCCGCCGGCTCCGGAGTTTTGCCGCAAGGCGGGACTTTCCGGAGCCGGTTTTTTCCGGCAGCGGGAAAAACCGGCCTGCAAGCCTCATCAGGAGCAAAGCCAAGCAGTAACAGGGCGGCCCGCCCTATGTTACGGGTAGGCTGCTCGGGTAAAACCCGGGACGCCGTCCGCAAGGCCGGCGCGAGATAGATGGCGGTCCGGCGGCGGTTTGAGGCCGCCGCCGGTACAGAACCCGGCTTACGGTCCATCGTTTTTTTGTAATTATTCAGATGAGGGGGTTAAAGTCTTCTTTTTTCAGAGTCCGGGGATCTTTTGGCGGGAAAACGCCCCGGTACGGAACGCGCAAGGGATTGAAGCGGTATCCTTTTTTGCCCGCGGCAAAAAAGATACAAGCGTAAAGCCCGGTCCGCGGGCCTTCCTGCCCTGCGGGCAGGTTGGCGCGCGGATGCGCCCAAATATAAAAAAATTTACGCGTTTGTTCCGGCGGCTTTCGTCCTATAGACTTTTTGCCGAAAAATAAGTATATAATTTATGGAGATCGTCTTGTTTAGTACGCATATAAAGTCAGAGTATAGCATATCTATCCACCGGAAAAGGACTGTCTTTTTTACCATGGGGTTGGTTTTTATCCTGCTGGCGGTGGGGGCGGTGTCTGTATTTTTTGCCGGTGTTAAAAAACAGATTAGCAGCGAACGGGAAGAATTGCTGGGGCTTTGGGAGAAGGGGTCCTACGAGACGGCGTATGCTGTAAGCAGGGAAAAGCTCATCGCCAAGCCTATGGATTTTTTCCTTCTGACAATGTACGGTTTTTCCTCCTACCAGCTCGCGGCAGCCCAAATTAACGATTATGATACCAGGTCCTATATTGACGAATGTATCTGGTCCCTCAGGAAGGCACTGCTGTGCAAGGAGGGGCCGGGGGATATGCGCATTTCCTATGTTTTGGGGAAGGCCTACTACGCCAAGGGGCCGGGATACGAGGATCTGGCGGTTAAATTCCTGGAAACGGCCAAAGACGGGAATTATGAGGCGCGGGATCTGCCCGAGTACCTGGGGCTTGCCTACGCCGCCGTTCACGACTACCGGTCGAGCGTGGCCGCCTTTTCCCTGGCTTTGAACGAGAATAACTCGGATTTGCTGCTGCTTTCGATTGCCCGTTCCTATATTGCCCTGGAAGAGACGGAAACAGCCGTTGCCTATCTTATGCGCTGCGTGGAAAATTCGCGGGATTCCAACACGGTTATACGCGCGCGGCTCCTTTTGGGGGAGATTCTCGCGAAGTCCGGCGACGCTTCCGGCGCGGAAACCCAGTACCTCGCGATACTCGAAGAGAATGGGGAGAATGCCGAGGCGCATTTCCATCTGGGCGAGCTTTACGACGCGGGCGGGGACGGGACCAGGGCGCGGGCGGAATGGAGGCGGGCGATACGGATAAACCCCGCCCACCGTTCGGCAAGAGCGCGGTTAAATATGTAAGGCGTGGCGCGGTCGGCGGCGGCAAAACGGGCGGCCGGGGGCTGTACTGATGTTGGATTTTTTTGGGTTTTTGGATTGGTTGGATTGAAGTTGGTATGAAGATCACAGTATCCGGGAGGAAGCTTAATGTTTGGGATGAAAACTTCAGATATCGGTATTGATTTGGGTACTTGCAATACCCTTATTTATATACGCGGAAAGGGTATCGTGATAAACGAACCTTCTGTTGTGGCGGTGGAGCGGGGGACCAAGAAGGTAATGGCGGTCGGCGTTGACGCGAAGCGCATGCTTTGGAAAACCCCGGGGAATATTATCGCGATACGGCCCATGAGGGACGGGGTTATCGCGGACCTTGAATCCACGGAAAAGATGATCCGCTATTTTATCTCCAAGGTGCTTCCCCGTTACCGGTTTATCAAGCCGCGCATGGTTATCGGAATCCCCTCCTGTATTACCGAAGTGGAGCGCCGGGCTGTGGAGGAAAGCGCCTACAAGGCCGGCGCCCGGGAAGTGATGGTTATCGAGGAAAGCCTTGCTGCGGCCATCGGGGCGGATATCCCTATTTTTGAGCCGGCGGGGCATATGATCTGCGATATAGGCGGCGGCACTACGGAAATTTCGGTTATTTCCCTGGGGGGCATGGTGGTTACCAACGCCATCAGGCTTGGGGGGGATGAATTCGACGAGGCGATCATCAAGCATGTCCGCAGCGTCCACAACCTTATCATCGGCGAGCAGACTGCGGAACGGCTCAAGATCGAGATAGGCAACGCCTCCCCGGACAAGACTATCGAAAAGGTGGAAATAAAGGGGACCGACGCCATTACCGGGCTTCCCCGCAGGCTGGAAATCGATTCTGTGGAGGTAAGGGAAGCCCTGAAGGACCCTATCACCCAGATCATCGACGAGATAAAAACCACCCTCGGCCAGACCCCTCCGGAGCTTGCGGCGGATATTGTGGAACGGGGCATTGTGATGACCGGCGGCGGGTCCCTTCTCAAGGGCCTTCCCAAGCTTATTTCGAAAGAAACCGGCGTGCCTGTTATTCTTGCCGAGCGGCCGCTTGACTGCGTCGCCCTGGGCGCGGGAAAGTACTTTGAAAATGCCAGGGGATTTGACAATACCCGCAGTATTTATGACAGCCTGAACGGTTGATCTTTATGAAGTTCGGGAGAGAACGGAAAAAGAAGCTGCGGTTCAACGCGGATATCTATGTATTCGCCGTGCTTTCCCTTTTTTCATTTACCCTGCTCTTTTTTTCTACGCTGAGTTTTGTGGTAAACTTTAAAAATGTGGGGCTTTCTATATTTTCCGGGGTTCGCGGGGGAATCTACGGCGTTTCCTCGCGAATCGCGCAGACGGTTAATTCCATACAGGAGCTTGCGGCCTTACAGAAAGCGTACACGGAGCTTACCGGGCGGGTAACTCGCTACGAACAGCTTGAACGGAGCGCGGCGGAAATACGCCAGGAAAACTACCGCCTGCGGGAGCTGCTCGGCTTTTCGCGGCAGATCCGTTACCGGCATTACCCTGCTGAAATAATAGGCCGTGATCCGGATAATCTTTTTTCGGCCTTTGTTATCAACAAAGGCAGGCGCGACGGGGTTGCCTACAATATGGCGGTTATCACATTCCAGGACGGTATCCAGGCGCTGGCCGGGAAGGTGATTCAGGCGGGCCAGTTTGAAAGCTTGGTAATGCCCGTATACGACGCGAGTTCTTTTGTCCCCGCCCGTTTTGCGTCTTCGCGTTACGAGGGCCTTGTGGAAGGGCAGGGCAAAGGCGAGTACCCCCTGCTCATGCGGCTTATCAGCAAACGCGCCCGGGAAGATGTCCATTTTGGCGATATGGTGATCACGAGCGGCATAGGGGGAGGGTACGGCGCGGTCTACCCCGCGGGAATCAATATCGGCAGGGTAAGCAGGATCTTCTACAAGGAAGACGAAACTTCCATGGAAGTTGAACTGGAAACCGCCCTTGATTTTTCCCGGCTGGAATATGTATTTGTGATTGACGCGGCGTCGCCGGATCCGGGGCTGTCCGAAGCCGCGGATTCTTTCGATGATACGGTAGCGGGGGAGGCCGGCGGGGCCGATAATGGCTAAGAACATAATCTGGACAACCGTCTTTTCCGTCATTGCCGGAATCCTGCAATCGACGCTGCTGTCCCATCTTGCCATTAACCGCGCGGTGCCGGACTTTGCCCTGGGAATACTTGTTTTTACCGCTTACCAAAACGGCGCCATGACAGGGCAGCTTTCGGGTTTTTGCTCGGGCGTCCTGCTCGATTTCCTCTCGGCCGCCCCGCTCGGGCTCAACGCCTTTGTACGCACCCTGGTCGGGGCCCTTGCCGGGCGCATGAACGGCACTTTTTTCCTGGACAGTTTTTTCCTTCCCATGGCCCTCTGCGCCGGGGCGACAGTAATCAAGGCGGCGCTGTATTTTGTTCTGCATATACTCTTTGCGGGCGCGATACCGTTCTACGCCCTTTCTGAAAGCACTCTGTGGATTGAACTGGCGGTCAACACCGTTACCGCGCCCCTTTTGTTCGGTTTTTTAAGGCTCTTCAATGCCCTTCTTGTTGGAAAGAGAGAAAACTAAATGTCTTCATTCCTGCCGGGGCCGGAGCCCCTTGACGAGGAAAAACCTCAGTTGCGGATGAGCGTGCTTCAGGTTGTTTTTATCCTGATCTTCGCGCTGTACGGCATCCAGTTGTTCGCGATGCAGATACTGAACGGCGAAATATACGTTAACCGCGCCCAGAATATAGCCCGCCAGACTACCATAATAAACGCCCAGCGGGGCGAAATTTACGACCGGAATTTTGATCAGCCCCTGGTTCTCAACACCGATTCTTTTGCCGTAAATATTACCCCGGCGGAAGTGCCCAGGGACAGAATGTCCGAAGTGATCAGCCGCACGGCGGCAATCCTCGGAATAAACCGGGAGCAGATAGACAGGAGGATTCCCGCCCAGTACTACTACCTTTATCAGCCGGTTGAAATCGCCGTCAATGTCCCGTTTAACACTATTGCCACTATCGCGGAAAACGCGGACGCCCTTCCGGGGGTTTCCTGGCAGTCCAAGCCTGTCAGAAACTATGCCGGTCTGGAAAGCCTTTCCCATATCATCGGCTATGTGGGGAATATTACCCGGGATGAGCTTACCATGCTCTACAACCAGGGTTATCAGCAGGGGGATATAATCGGCAAGGCGGGGATAGAACGGCAGTACGATGATATCCTGCGCGGGAGAAAGGGGCGGGAGACCCGGACCGTCGATGTCCGGGGCAGGCGTATCGCGCGTGACACAAACTATATAAGGGAATCCCCGCAGATGGGGAAAAACCTGGTGCTTACTATAGATCGTTCCGTGCAGACTCTCGCGGAAAAAGCCCTGGGAAGGCGCATGGGGGCGGTGGTAGTTATGAGGCCGTCCACCGGCGAAATACTCGCCATGGTGTCCTACCCCTGGTACGATCCGAATATATTCAGCCGCACCGACTTCGACGCCGATTACCAATCGCTGATAAACGATCCGAACAAGCCGCTCTTAAACAGGGCCATACAGTCAAGTTATCCGCCGGCATCCACCTTTAAAATTGTTATGACAACCGGAATCCTCGCGGAAAACGTATTCCCCCCTGAACAAACCATCGACTGCCAGGGGGAGATTTCTTACGGCGACCGGCTCTGGCGCTGCCATATCCGCAGGCCGGGCCACGGCCGGCTTAACCTGCAGCGGGCCATGGCCCAGTCCTGTGATATTTATTACTGGGTCGTAGGCCGGGATTACCTTGGCGTGGAACGTATTGTAAACTACGCCCGAAAATACGGCTACGGGGATTTAACCGGCATCGATCTTCCCGGCGAGATTGCCGGTTTTATTCCGACCCCTCAATGGAAGGACAGGCGTTTCCACGAAAGGTGGCTTGGCGGCGACACGATGAATATGTCCATAGGCCAGGGTTATACGCTGGTTACCCCCATACAAATGGCCAATATGGCGGCCCTGGTAGTAAACGACGGGATCATCTACAAGCCCCATTTCCTCAGGGAAGTGCGCGATCCCCTGACCGGCGCGGTAGAACAGAATGTCCTGCCCGAAATTCTGCACGAAAGCGATATTGACAAGGAAGTACTCGCCAGGGTACGCCGGGATATGCGTTCCGTTATCAGCGAGGGGACCGCCCGGTTCCCCCTGAACATTCAATCTGTGGAGATCGCGGGAAAGACCGGGACCGGGGAAGTCGGCCTGCAAAACAAGTGGCACTCCTGGTTTACGGCTTTCGCGCCTTACCGGACCGATAATCCAGAAGAACGCGTGGTAGTTTCCATCATTGTCGAGGCGGTAAATGACTGGGAGTGGTGGGCGCCTTACGCGTCCGCTATTATATTCCAGGGCATATTTACCGGTCAGAGCTACGAGGAAGCGGTCCGCTCTCTTAATTTCCAGTCTATCATACCGATTCAGGGGCGGCGGGAATAGTGAAACTGCAAAATATTCTGGGAATAGATTATATACTGTTCCTTTCGGCTATTGCGCTTTCCGTTTTCGGAATCCTCTTTATCTATTCTTCGGGCATTAACGCTTCGGGCGTCCAGGTATCAAACGAATATATAAGGCAGATAATCTTTGCCTCTTTCGGAACGGTGCTGGCCCTGGCCCTGGCCGTGATCAATTACCGGCGTTTATATGAATTATCGGCATATCTCTATCTAGGTACCCTCGCGCTGCTTGCCTATACATGCCTGTTCGGCCGCACGGTGTCGGGAGCCCGCGCGTGGATCGGCATCGGCTCTTTTGGTATCCAGCCCTCGGAATTCGCCAAAATAACGACCATTATTCTCCTTGCCCGGTATCTGGATTCCTCCAAGAGGAATCCCCAGTCTTTCCTGCGCTTTGCGCTGTCCTGTATTATCGTATTTGTCCCGATGGGCCTGATTCTGCTCCAGCCGGACTTTGGGACATCCCTTGTCTTTATTCCTATTTTGCTCGTAATGACCTTTATCGCGGGTATTTCAATAAAGTATATACTGTTCTTCGTCGCCTGTATCGCGCTTACGGGGTTTCTTATGGGGCTGCCCCTCTGGCAGACCTATATTATGCGGAACGCCGCCGCTTCCCTGAATATACTTATGAATTTCCGCTTTGTAGCGGTGGCAATCCTGTCGCTGCTTATAGTACTCGTTATCGCGCTTTTTGGCTTTCTGCGCTACAAAAAACGGTATTTTTACTGGATAGCCTATATAACGGCGATAGTAATACTGTCGCTGGGCATGTCCTTCTTGTCCCACAGGGTGCTTAAGGATTACCAGATTATGCGGCTTATCGTATTTCTTGATCCCAATGTAGACCCCCAGGGTTCGGGCTGGAATATTATCCAGTCAATTACCGCCATAGGGTCAGGCGGACTGTGGGGCAAGGGTTATCTCCGCGGGACGCAAAGCCACTACCGCTTCCTGCCCCAGCAAAGCACCGACTTTATCTTCTCGATATACACGGAAGAATGGGGTTATGCAGGAGGCATTCTGGCCTTCGCCCTTTTCCTTTTGATAAGCCTCCGCCTGATCAGAATCGTAAAAACCACAACCGATACATTCGGGTCCCTTATCGCCGCCGGCCTTTCTTCGGTTTATATTTTTCATTTTCTTATCAATGTGGGCATGACTATGGGGATCATGCCCATTACCGGAATACCGCTGCTGTTCATGTCCTACGGAGGGTCCGCCATGATTACCGCGATGTCGGGCGTCGGGCTTGCCCTCAGTGTTTACATAAGAAGGTACCAGCACTAAAATTATGGAGAGGTGTTTTGTCGATCCGGTAAAGGACCTTGGGGATCTTCTCTCTACCGTGGAAAAGCCCGCGCGTTACGCGGGCGGCGAATACGGAAGGCTTGCCAGAATCCCTCCCGGCGCGCAGGAAGGGGATGTCCTTTATATGGCGGCAGCCTTTCCGGATCTTTATGAAATCGGCATGTCAAACCAGGCCGCGCGTATCCTCTACAACCGCCTGAACCGCATCCCCGGCATAATCTGCGACAGGGCCTTTGCCCCGGCCCCTGATTTTGAAAACCTGCTCCGTGAACAGGGCTTGCCGCTTTACGGACTCGATACCGGAATCAGCCTTAAGGACCTTGACCTGCTTTGTTTTACCCTGAGTTACGAGCTGGGAATTTCGGGCGTCCTTTCCATGCTCGGCGCCGCTTCCATACCCCTCCGCGCCGCTGAAAGGGGCGAATCCGATCCCCTGGTGATCATGGGCGGGCCCTGCGTTTCCAATCCCCGGCCGTATGGCCGTTTTATCGACGCGTTCTGGATTGGGGAAGCGGAAGGCGGTTTTTTTGAACTTGCCGGAAAAATGGCGGAATTGAAAAGAGCGGGGCAGGGCAGGGCGGCCCTCCTTTCCCTGCTTCGCGATCACCCTTCCGTGTGGATGGGCGGCAAGGAAAAGGCGTTCCGCGCCGTTGACACGGCCTTTGCCGAACGCGGGGCGGACGCCGCGGTTTTCCCGGTTCCCAGCATGAAGATCGTCCAGCACCACGGGGCGGTGGAAATTATGCGCGGCTGCCCGTCAGGCTGCCGTTTCTGCCACGCTGGAATCTGGTACCGGCCCATGCGGCAAAAGGACGCCGCCGTTGTCGCCCGGGAGGCCCGTGCTTTTATCGAAGAGGGCGGCTACCGGGAGATCAGCCTTTCCTCCCTTTCCACAGGGGACTATAGCCGCATAGGCGGCCTTTTGGAAACGCTCACCCGGGAATTTTCCCCAAGGCACGTTTCCTTTCAGCTTCCCTCCCTGAAAGTCTCTACCTTTTCCCTGCCCATTCTGGAAAAAGTGTCCCGTGTCCGCAAGAGCGGCCTTACCTTCGCGGTGGAGACGGCAAATGAGCTGTGGCAGCTTGCCGTCAACAAATCCGTTCCCCGGGATTCAGTTGTTTCAATAATAAACGAAGCCCGGAAAA
Organism: Treponema sp.; assembly: GCA_031267115.1. Lineage (GTDB taxonomy): Bacteria > Spirochaetota > Spirochaetia > Treponematales > Breznakiellaceae > JAIRRR01. The sequence goes on along the minus strand of JAIRZS010000288.1, from coordinate 2,021 downwards.
ACGGCTGGCGGGGGGCGAAATTCTACTTTATGATCGGCCTTCCGCCCGGAGAGGCGGCGTCCGGGCCCGATTCTCCGGGAGAAGAGGAGGAAATCGTAAACTTCATCGCCGATGTGGGCCGGAGAACCCGTACTCATTTTAACATAAATGTCGGCCCCTTTGTCCCCAAGCCGCATACGCCTTATCAGTTCTGTGCGCAGATCAGCGAGGAAGAAGCGAAAAATAAGCTTGGCTATATACGCGCCAGGCTTAAGCCCCTGGGGCATAAGGTAAGCACGGCAAACCCATTTACTTCCATGATCGAAGGCGTTTTGAGCCGGGGCGGCGAAAGGGTAGGGGAGCTGATCGAGGAGGCCTTCCTCCAGGGCTGCCGGCTTGACGCCTGGGATGAATTTTTCAAAGAGGACATATGGCGCGGAATTTTTTCCCGGTATAAGGCCCTTGTAAGCGAAATACTTTCAGGCGGGGAAAACACCGGGGAAAAACAGGCCCCGCCCTGGGGCTGCGTTGATTCAGGCGTTTTGCCCGCGTACCTGCGCCGGGAATACGAAAATTCCCAGGGTTCCAGGCCGGCGAAACCCTGCGCCGAAAAATGTACGCACCCTTGCGGCATCTGTCCGGGCCGGGGCCGTATCGCGGAAAACGCCGGATCCGGCGGGGGCATTGCCGGCCCGGCAAGTACCGGCGAAGCGGGAACCGGCCCGCTGCGGCAAAACAGCGTTCCGGGGAATCCCCCCGGTCCGGAAACCCGCCGTATTATCTTTTCTTTTACCAAAGAGGGGAGCGCGGTCTGGCTTCCCCATCTTTCGCTGATAGAAGTCTTTTCCATGACAATGTGCCGCGCCGGCATTCCCGTGCTTTTTACGCAGGGCTTTAACCCCCTGGCAAAAATTGATTTCGCGTCCCCGCTTTCCGTCGGAATCGCGGCGGAGGGGGAAATAGCCACGGCGGACCTTGAATTCAGCATCGGCGCCGATGAATTTATCCGCCGCGTCAACCGGCGGCTGCCTTCGGGAATAGCGGTAATCGACGCCGTGAATGTAAGCATAGCTTTCGGGGCAAAAAAACACTCCGCCGCGTCGCTGCTCTGGGGCTATGAGTACCGCCCAGGCAGGGCCGCGGGGGACGGCGCTGCGGACCGGGTTGAGGCCGCCCGGGAAAAGGAGTACCGGCAGAGGCGGCTTGACGCCGGGGAACCGCTTTCGGCTTTACGCCGCAAGGCCGTCCTCGCGAAACGCCCGGTCGCAGCCGGCGCCGCCCGGCCTGAGGGCCTGTCCTATTTCGCCGTCTACCGGGAAATCTACGGGATAAACGCCTGACTTTTCATCTTCTTATTTTTGGGCGCATCCGTGCGCCATAATAGGCGCACGGACCGGGCTATCCGCTCCAACAAAAACGCGCAAGCGTTTTTGTTCCGCTTCTATCCCTTGCGCGTTCCGTAAGGGGCCTTTTACTCCAGGGCTAAAATTCTCTGGTGTTCGCTCCTCATACTGCTTATGGTGATTATCACCGTAGGGGTGGGCAGGGGTATCACCGTAGTGGCAATGAAAAGCAGGATACGGCGTTCGCCGTTATCCCAGAAAATCGTTTCATTAAAAGCCGGCGGCGACCGTACGCCTTCGCCGTAAAGGCCTGAAAAAAGCTCTCTTGAGCTGTTGTAAAAGCTCCGGCAAAAATCAGGCGAATCCGTGGTGACAGTTACCGCAAGTTTGTACAGCCCGTAATCCGGATGGACAAAATACCTGCCGGAGGCGTTTACCGCCGTATTGTATTCCGGCAAAAAACCGCTGTAATATTCGGCCCAGCAGTATTCGCTGGTTCTCGCCAGGTACGGCTTCTTTAAGAGCAATTCGGCCGCGGAAATTCCGATTTCATCGTATATATAAACGATATCGGCGAAATTCTGGGCAAAGGCAGCCTGGGACATAAAAATAAACGCCGATACTATAATAACCCCGCGCTTCATGCCGGTTTTTAACCCCCGTATTGAAGTAGACAGAATGTACATTATGCACAGTTGA
>JAIRZS010000255.1 GCA_031267115.1 Treponema sp. | reverse complement strand
TTTCCGGCTTCGCCCGCTATCAAATTCCATTCCGTGGCGGATGCTATGGCGATTACCGGTTTGTCCGTGTTTTTTTCCTTAATCCGGCGGACAAGATCCAGATCCACGCTGTCCGTGTTGTGCGCCTTCCTGCCCACGAAGTACATGTCGTAGGGGCCGTTCTTCCGGATCAGCGCGGCCGCCTCCTCCCCGCCGGGGGAGCTGTCGCAGTTCACCCCGAGCCGCCGGGCTATGTCCCCGAAATACTCCCGTATTTCAGGCGCGCCGTCCGCCGCGAAAATGCGTATGGCATTCCAGTTTACCCCGTCCGCCAACAGGCGGGCGTTGTCCTGTTTTTCTTCCTTGAGTGTCACGGTAAAAATAAAAGATGTGCCTTTGCCAAGCTCGGATTCGATCCGTATGCCGCCCCCCATCATTTCCACAATCCGCCTGGAAATCGCAAGCCCCAGCCCGGTCCCGCCGAATTTGCGGGAAGTTCCGCTGTCCGCCTGCTCAAAGGAATTGAACAGGCGGGACTGCTGTTCTTTGGAAATCCCTATTCCCGAATCGCTTATTTCGATTTGCAAGGTACAGAACCCGTTTTCTTTTCCGGAAAGGCAGGCGTCAAGCCCGATAGAGCCGTAATCCGGCGTAAATTTTACCGCGTTGGAAAGCAGATTCGCCACAACCTGGGCCAGCCGCTGATCGTCGCCAAAAAGGGTGCGCGGGATGGCCTCGTCGATGCGGATCATGAGGTTCTGGTGTTTTTCCTCAACCCGGAAGCTGATCACGTTTACTATTTTCTGGAGCATCTTTTCAAAATCGAAATCCGCCGGCGCAAGTTCCAGCTTGTTTGCTTCTATCTTTGACATATCGAGGATGTCGTTGATAATCCCCAGCAGATGGGCGGACGCGTCCTCTATCTTGTTCAGGCAGTAATCCTTTTTTTCCGGGTCCGGCGAGGATTTCGCTATGGCGGTCATTCCGATTATGGCGTTCATGGGCGTGCGAATCTCGTGGCTCATGTTCGCCAGGAAGGAACCCTTTGCCACGCTGGCCCGCTCGGCTTCTTCGCGGGCGCGGAAAAGTTCGGAAACATCGTTCATTACTACTACTACGCCCCGGCAGATACCTTCTTTTTCTTCCGCCGGGGTAATGGTAACCTGGAAAACAATATTCGCGCCGCCCGGCAAAGTTACCTTTTCCTCATAAGCGGCGCTTTGATTCGTGTCGATAACCCCCCGGCAGCGGGAGCCGGTCCCTTCTATCCATGAGCCGGGCATGGCGGAGGCAAAGAGGGTTGAAAAAGGAACATCCACCATTTCGCGCATATCGCTGTACCCGAGAAAGGCCACGATCTTTTCGCTCCCCAGGACAAAACGCAGTTCAAGGTCCAGCATAAAAGTGATGGCGGGGGTGTTTTTCAGCAAGAGGCGGTTGTAAAAATTTGAAAGCTCTTTCGCCGCCTCGTTCGCGTTGCGCAGCCTTTCAGTTTGTTCGTGCATCACCGAAAGGGCGCGGTAATCCCGTTCCAGTTTTTTGAACTGCCTGGTTAGCTGGTGGTATTCTTTTTCCACATTATCGGGCGGCATTCTTTACCCCGGTCAAAGCATACAGAAGGTAATCGAACAATTGTGGAAACGGTTGGAGACTTCGCCGTCCCCGTAGCGGGCGGGGCAAATTTCTCCCAGGCAGTACGCTCCGGCCAGGGATGTTTCGGGGGGCAGCATTTCCGATAATATGCTCCCCTCGGCCCCGGAGTCCCTGCCGAGGATTATGGCGCGGCCGCAGCAGGAAATACAGAATACGGTGGAGTATTTGTAATCCTGCTGTTTGTTTGTTTCTTCCAGAATCGCCTTCATGGATTCCCGGCAGGCCGCCATGATGTCTTCCTTGCTGACAAGGCAGATATTCGCCAGGGTCCCTGTGGGGACGTCGCCGAAAAATTCCCCCGAACCATCGGCAGGGTTCAGGCCGCAAATATGCCGCATCAGGGGCGTTTCGTCGCCCCCTTCCCTGGTCAGCATCATGGGATAGGAAGTAAAGGCCAGCAGGGGATCTTCCACATCGGTTTTCAAGCCGAAGCTTTCCAGATATTTTATAAAGGTTTCGTCGCCGACTTTGTAGACTATGTTTTTATCCGCCTCGACAACCCGGCGTATGCGCTCCGCAAAGCGGGAGGTAACATGGCGCAGCACAAAGGCCGGTTTTACATTTCCCCAGACACCGATGCTCACCAGGGCGTCTTTGTATTCATTTCCTGAGAAGAAAATCCGGGCCCGGTTGTAGTCGTAGTCGTCCGAGGCTATGCCGCCCATAAGCGGGACGCCCGGCATTGTCCGGGAGAGGATATCCGGGTAGCGGTCCCCCGAAAAGGGCATGCCGTAGGGGCAAAAGGTGAAAATAACCCCCGGTTTGTCCCCGTAACCGCCCCCGGAAGGCCCCGCCGCGCGGTAGGCGGCGGCGATCTTTTGCTCATAATCGCCTTCCGAAAGGGGTTCCGAAACCGCGGTAAAAAACCCGCAGTCATCGGCTGTCAGCACGGTCAGCACTACCGCCGTCTCGTGGTGGCCGGCGCTGTCCAGTACGGCCAGGGTCGTCATTCCGGCAATTTCAAAGCCGAGCGTTTTTTTCAGTTCCCCCGTCAGCGCAGCGCCGTCGGTATCGGCGTCGCAAAGCAGGATTCCGACGGAACTTTTCCCCATAGGTAATTTTCCCCTAATCGAACCGGCAAGCTGGTTAGCGGCTTCCGCCGGGTCATCCAGTTCATAACTAATAGCAACGGCACTTCTCATGCGGGCTTCTCCTTGATCTGGTATAGGAAAGACGGTTATTTCGTCTTAGTATATACCGAAAAAAAACAAATAGCGAGTCTTCTTTCGCGCAGTCTAAGGGATTGGCTGGACTAAAAAACATGCTTTGGAATTTTACCACAAAGTCGAAAAAGTCAAAGAAGTATAAGAAGGAGGTCAAAGAAAAGAGCCCAGAGCAAGAACTTATTAAACTTATTCGACTTCTTCGACTTCGCGGTGAAAAATAACCGGTATGTTTCGACTTCGCGGTGAAGAATAACGGGTATATTTTCTGATTACGGGAGTTCGTAAGGAAGGCTGCCAAAGAAGGCTTGATGACCGCCGCGCGCCCCGGTATGATAAATCAGGACAGGTTATGAAAAAAAGGATGGTGTTTATCGGGATTAAACTTTTGATTCCGATCTTTCTCTGTTTTGTCATTCTTGGCGCTGCCCTGATGGCAGCCATCAACCTGCTTACCCGGTCAACTTCCGCGCGGTTTTTTATGGAAGAAACCATCGGTTACTTTAAGGCATGAGGCACTTACCAATGGGCGCATTTTTTGCGGCAAAGCCGCAAAAAACCGGGCTATCCGCTTGTATCTTTTTTGCCTGCGGCAAAAAAGGATACCGCTTCTATCCCTTGCGCTTTGCCTTTGCGCTATGCGGTATTTTCCTTGCGGCCATTGCCGTATACGGCAGCCCTCCCGGCAGTGAATTGGTACCAGGCGTGTACGTAGCGGGGTATTATGGGGATGGAAGCGGCAAGGCTGTTCCCTGTTACTGGAACGGCGGGATACGTCAGGACCTTGCCCTTCCAAAAGGGGTTGGGAAGGGGTATGTTACTTCCGTCGCCGTTTCGGACGGTTCGGTGTACGCGGCGGGGCATTATGAGGATGAAAGCGGGAACGATATCCCCTGTTACTGGAACGGTGTGATACAGTACGATCTGCCCATTCCCGGCGGAACCCGGAGAGGGTATGCCGTTTTCATCGCCGTATCGGGCGGTTCGGTGTATGTGGCGGGGAATTGGGGTGAAAGTTTGAACTGGACTCCCTGTTACTGGAAAGACGGGACACGGCAGGATCTTCCCCTTCCCGGCAGGGCCGGAGTTGGGGGTACCGCTTCCATCGCCATTTCGGACGGTTCGGTGTACGCGGCGGGGTATTATTGGGATGAAATCGGTAAGTATATTCCCTGCTACTGGAAGGACGGGGTACGGCAGGATCTTCCCCTTCCAAAAGGGGCCGGAGAGGGCTATGCCGCTTCCATCGCCGTTTCGGGCGGCCCGGTATACGCGGCGGGGCATTATTACCGGAACGAAAGCAGTAAGGCCGATGAAAGCTATAAGGTTATCCCCTGTTATTGGATTAGCGGGGTACAGTACGATCTCCCCCTTCCCGGTGGAACCCAGATAGGGTATGCCACTTCCATCGCCGTTTCCGGCGGTTCGGTATATGCGGCGGGGTATTATTGGGATGAAAATAACGGCAATATAGATATTCCCTGTTACTGGAACGGCGGGGTACGGCAGGACCTTGCCCTTCCAAAAGGGGCGAGAGACGGGCTGGTCTGGTCCATCGCCCTATCGGGCGGCTCGGTATATACGGCGGGATATTACCAGGACGGAAGGGGTCACAATGTCCCCTGTTACTGGGAGGACGGGACGCGACAGGATCTGCCCCTTCCCGGCGGAAACGCAAGCGGGATAGCCGTTTCCGTCGCCGTGGCTGACTAAGCGGGCAAGTGCGGGCGCGGGCGGACCCTAAAGCTGGGCGGCCAATGTTTGGACCGTTTCCCGGGGGAGGCCGGTTGCCTGCGTCACCTGCTCGACCGACAGCCCCAGCCGGAGAATATTCCGGGCAGTGTCCCTGAGCCGCTGCCGTTCTTCTTCGCGGGATTGTTCCAATTCAGCCGTTCTGGAAACAGCCTCCTCACGGGAACGCCGTTCTTCTTCGCGGGAACGTTTGACATCTTCCATTTCCTCGTGGAGTTTCTCAATTACCCTTAAGCTCGAAAAATCCATTGCTTCCTCCTCAAATTCATTATATTCCCCGTATACTTCCCGGTGCAATACTTCCGTCATCCCCAGTACCTTGTCCCCGTCTACTTCGCTCAGGTTCTCATCCTCCTTCTCCCGCCCCAGCGCCTCCCCTATCTCACGGTATATTTCCCTCAGCTCCGCCGCCAGCTTCTCACGCTCTTTTTCTGTTCTGGCCTTCTTGGTCTTCTTCCTCAGCTTGAGAATGTACAGCGGCGCGAATATAACCATGTGCCGCTCCAGGAGGCCCTCCACCGAAAGTTCCGTGAGTTTTATTACCGGTGTCCGGTACTCGTAGCAGAAGCCGTCCGGGAAACGGATGCGGAGCAGTTCGTGGTCCGGAGCGCCGGCAGCGGGTTCCAGGTAGATAACCAGGCTTTTGGGGAAACTGACGGTTTCGATGCCATTCTCGTTAAAGGGGTGTTCCAGGGCTTCGGCGGCGTCATAGCGGAACATCCTGAGTGCCATGCCGGCCCTGCGGTCAAGCTGGATTTCGATGTGGTAGCGGGAGTTTTCCCCGACCAGGAAAACGGTGTCCGCGATGATGGTTTTGCTGCCGGGGCGTCCTTTTTGTGAACGGGAGGGGAGGCGATACTCGGTGTTGGTACGGACGATCCGGGCGTCCGGGGGGTGGGAGGCGGAGAAGTTTGCGTTAAGGAAGGGGATGATGGCTTGGTCGGAGAGGTTCAGTATCTCCTTGGCGGCGTTATCGAAATCGTTATGCATAGGGGGGCGGCTCCTTTGTCCGCTATAATATATAGGGGTCTGAGTCGCGGTTTTGCTTTAACCGGAGGGGAATTTTTCGGGATTTTTTAACCGCAAAGGTGAATTGAGCTGTGGAATTTTTACCACGAAGTCGAAAAAGTCGAATAAGTTCACCGAGCGGGGTATGAAGCGGTGTTTCTTCTTTTCTACTTCTTTTACTTCTTCAACTTTGCGGTGAAATTCTGGATTTGGCGCCTGGCACCGAATTTGGTTGACAGAGCGGGGCGGTATATATTACGATAGGTTTTATCATGACAGGGGGAAAGCGGGGCGTTTTGTTAATATTTGCTGAAAGAGCGATTTTCTTTGAAAATTGCATCGGACTTGGCACGGTTTTTGCTCTCTCTCTCTCTCTCTCTCTCTCTCTCTCATAAATTCGTTTCATTTACTTTTCCTGTTGTTTTTCCCGCCTCTCATCAATTACCCCTTTGCTTTAAAAAAATTTGCCCGGATTCCGTCCCTGCCGGGGCCGCCGTATGCCCAAAACCGGTTTTTCTCCGGCTCTATAGCCGGTTAAAACAAGCCCGCATAGCAGGCTGATAAAGCCGGCGGGCATAAAACGCGAAGGAGTTTTTTACCATGAAAAACTTAAAGTTCTTATGGCCCGTTGCCGCCCTGCGGATAGCCGGAATTGCGGCCCTGGTTCTTGTTCTGATGTTTGCCGCCTGCGAAAATCCAAGCGGGGGCGGAGGCGGGGGCAGCAGCGCCGACAAAACCGCCCTTAACGCCGCCATTACGGAGGCGGAAACGGCAAAGGCCGGAGTGCAGGTAAGCGCCGACGGTGCGGGTCTGGCCGTTGGGACCATGTGGGTTACAACAGGCACATCAACTGCTTTTAACAGCGCGATTGACGCCGCGAATGGGGTAAAGAACGATACTTCGGCGTCCCAGGCCCAGGTGGATGAGGCCGTAACTACGCTCAATACCGCGATTACCGCTTTCAACGCCGCGAAAACAGTAAAGGCACAGACGGACCTAAGCGCCCTTACCGTAAAGATCA
>JAIRZS010000253.1 GCA_031267115.1 Treponema sp. | reverse complement strand
CCGATAAGGCCCACGATCTCCCCGTTCCCGACGGTAACCGAAAAATCCGAAACCGCCGTAAGGCCGCCGAACTGCATGGAAACCTGATTTGTAAGGAGCATCAGGAAGCCTCCCGCTTTTTCCGCGCGGGAATAAGCTTCCTGAGCCGGGGAAGCGCGGAGTTGAACAGCGAGTTCCAGGAAAATTCCTGCTTTCCCATGAGTCCCTGCTGGCGGTAAATAACCACAACCAGCAGAAGCACGCTGAACACCACCATACGCAGGCCCGGTAACCCCTGGGTACGGAAAAATATGAAGTTAAGCGAGCCGTCCAGGAAGCGGAGCGCCTCCATCGCTATAGTAATCACGATAGCGGCAATTACCGAGCCGGTGATACTCCCGATACCCCCCAGGACCACGATGAGAAGGATATTGTAGGTAAGGCTGAAGGTGAACATCTTGGGATCGATTGTACTCATCAGGTGGCCCAGAAGAGCGCCCCCGGCCCCGGCGATAAAACTGGAAATGGTAAAACTGATTATCTTGATACGCGCGACCGGTATGCCCATAGCCTGGGCGGCTATCTCGTTGTCCCGGATCGCCCGGCAGGAGCGCCCGAAGGCGGAACGGACCAGGGCCGCCATAAAGACAATGGTAAGCACCGCTACGGCCCAGATCATCAGGGTGGTTGAAAATTTGGGCAGCCCCTTAAGGCCCAGCGCCCCGTTTGTTACCGGCTGGAGGTTGGTTATCACCACCCGGATAATCTCGGAAAAACCCAGGGTCGCTATGGCAAGGTAGTCGTCCCGGAGCCTCAGGACCGGGGTCCCGATGAGGAAGCCCGCCAGGGCCGCCGCGGAACCGGCGAGGATCAGGGCCGGGATAAAGGGAATTTCCACCTGGGCAAGGATCGGGACAATGGGGGCCATAAAGAAATTGAGTTCCTTCTGGGCCGGACTCATGGTAAGGAGGGCGCTTACATAGGCCCCGATAGCCATAAAACCCGCATGACCCAGGGAGAAAAGCCCGGTAAAACCGTTTATCAGGTTAAGGGACAGGGCAAGGATGATGTAAATACCGCAGAGGTTGAATATCCGCAGGGTAAATGACCCGAATGTCCCGTTCGCCAGAAAAATAAAGGCAATAACGAGCGCGCCGCCGCAGATATTCAAAATTCGCGCTGTTTTTTTATCAAGGACCACGCCGCATTTCCCCCTTTCCGCCCGCCGCGCCTACACTTTTTCTATCTGGTTTTTCCCCAGAAGCCCCGAAGGTTTTACCAGAAGCACGACAATAAGGAGCACAAAGGCAAAAGCGTCCCGGTACCCTGTAAGGGTAGGCAGAAAGGCGATTATCATAATCTCGATAAAGCCCAGGAAAAGCCCCCCCAGGACCGCGCCGCCTATGTTGCCTATCCCCCCGATAACCGCGGCGATAAAGCACTTGAGGCCGGGAATCATCCCCATAGTCGGGTTGAGCTGGGGGTATTTAAGGGCCCACATGACCCCCCCGACCGCGGCCAGCACCGAGCCTGTCCCGAAGGTAAACGAGACGATCTGATTAACGTCGATAGCCATGAGCCGCGCCGCGGCAAGGTCCGTAGAAACCGCCCGCATCGCCATGCCGGTTTTTGTCCGGTAAATGATACCCAGCAGCCCCGCGAGAAGCGCGGCGGTCAGGACAGGGATAAAAAGGCTGATGCTCATCACCGATACGGAGCCAAGGCGGACCACCCGGTTGAAAATATCAGCTACGGGAAAGCCCTTGGGCCTCCCCCCGAAGATCACGGTGGCCAGATTCTCGATAAGAAAGGAGGCCCCGATGGCGCTGATCATGATGGATATTTTGGGGCTGTGCCGGAGGGGCTTGTACGCGACCCGCTCAAGCCCGATCCCCAGGATGCCCGTAAGCCCGAAGGCGACAATGAAACCCGCCCACCAGGGCATAAAGAAGAGGGTAATACCGTAGAAGGCGATATACCCCCCCAGCATAAAAACATCGCCGTGGGCAAAATTGATGAGACGGAGAATCCCGTACACCATAGTGTACCCGATAGCGATTAGGGCGTAGAGGCTCCCCAAAGACAGGGCGTTAGAAAGATGCTGCAGGAAAAGATCGAAAGTCATGTTCAGCCCTCCGCCCTGTCTTTTTCGCGCGAAACCTTACGGATTCACTATAGTCCTGTAGACGAATTTCCCGCCCTCGACAGCCTTGATAAAGGCGCTTTTGGTAGCGTCGCCGTTTTCGTCCAGGGTCGTTGTCCCGGTCGCGCCGATAAAGCCCGAGGTCGCCGCAATAGCGTCCCGGATCTTGAGGGGATCGGTCGAGCCGGCCCGCTGGATCGCGTCCAGGGCGACGAGGTAGCCGTCATAGCCCAGCGCGGTTACTGCGGCGGGTTCCTTGTTGTAGCGGGACCGGTACTCATTGAGGAAGGTCTCCGCGGCGGGGGTTGCCGCCACTTCCGAGGCGAAGAAGGTGGAGAACACCGCCCCTTCTACCCTGTCCTGGCCTACATCGATGAATTCCGGGGTTTCCCAGGTATCGCCGCCGATGACCGGGACGGTAATGCCCAATTCCCGGGCCTGCTTCATTACCAGCGCCGATTCGGTATAGTTCCCCGGGGCAAAGATAACGTCCGGGCTGAGGGATCTGACGGAGGTAAGCTGGGCGCTGAAATCCTGATCCCCGGTATTGTAGTTTACCGTAGTCAGGATGCTGTCGGCGTTCCCGGTCAGGCTTTTAAAGTTGTCCGAGAAAAATTTCGCCAGGCCCACCGAATAGTCGTTGGAAACCTCCTGGACGATGACGGCGGTCTTTGCGCTAAGGTCGTTGTAGGCGTAATTCGCCATGACCGTCCCCTGGAAGGGATCGATAAAGCAGACCCGGAAGTAGTAATCGTTCCCCGCAGTAACCAGGGGGTTGGTGCATGAAAGGCCGATCACCGGGATACGGGCTTCCTTGGCCACTTCGCCCCCCGCCATAGCGAGGGAAGAACCCCAGGAACCGAGTATTAGCGTGACCTTGTCCAAGTCTATCAGGCGCTGGACCGCGGTGGCCGCTTCTACCTTGTCGGATTTGTTATCCGCCACGACAAGCTCCACCTTGTAGGTCTTCCCGCCGGCGGTAACCGTGGGGTTCAGCTCGTTGGCCAGGCGTATACCCTCGACCTCCATGGCGCCCCCCGCCGCGTTTGCCCCGGTCATCGGCTCGAACACGCCGATTTTGATGACCTCTTCTCCCGCCGCCGCCGAACCTTGTCCCGCCGCCGCCCGCGGCCTGCAGCCGGCAAATACCGTCAGGGCCAGCGCCGCAAAGAAAGCCGCAAGAATCATTGAATTGGTGAATTTTTTCACATTCTCCTCCTTAAAATTGGTAATTTTATGTATTATCTTACATCGAACGGAATAATTATGCAATACATTATATGCGGCGC
>JAIRZS010000142.1 GCA_031267115.1 Treponema sp. | reverse complement strand
CCTTCTTTCCCTTCTTTCCCTTCTTTCCCTTCTTTCCCTTCTTTCCCTTCTTTCCCTTCTTTCCCTTCTTTCCCTTCTTTGACTTTGCGGTAAGATACGGCGCCAAATTCCTTTGCGGTTAAATACATAACCGCGGGGGCACGCGGCATGGATGCCGCTGTTTTCATTGCTATCCGCCAGCGGCGGATAGATGGAGTTTGCCTACGGCAAACTCCGATGACAAAAATCGCCATGGATGGCGATTTTTGTCACGCGCAAGGGATTGAAGCGGTATCCTTTTTTGCCGAGGGCAAAAAAGATACAAGCGCAAAGCCCGGTCCGGCGCAGCCGGATGCGCCCAGATTCCGGATCGAAAGACGCAATCGCTGTACCCCTTTTCCCGCCGGCAGCGTCCGGGTTAAAATAACCGTTGAGCGGGGTGTTATGAAAGAGCTTTTGGAGACTGCCGAAAGGCCGAAGCGGGCGTTTTTGGCGGGTATTCGGGACAGCAATACGACGCAGGAGGAGTCCGCGCGTCTTACCGGGGAGCTGCTCTCCCTGGCCGGGACCCTGGGGCTGGAAATCGCCGGGCAGGAAATAGTCCGGGTCCGGGAGCGCCACCCGAGGTACGGGCTGGGCAGCGGCAAGGCTATGGAACTGGCCGGCCTGGCTTCGGAACTGGCCGCGGACTGCATTGTCTTTGATATGGAGATTAGCCCCTCCCAGCAGCGGAACTGGGAAAAACTGGCCGGAATCCCCGCGGTGGACCGGCAGGAGCTTATCATCCAGATATTTCTGTCCAGGGCAAAAACCAGGGAGGCGGAGCTGCAGGCCGCCCTGGCCGGACTGAGCTACAGCCTCCCCCGGCTTTCCCACAAGTACATCGACCTTTCCCGGCAGCGGGGCGGGCGCTACGGTACCAGGGGCGCGGGGGAGACCCGGCTTGAAACGGACCGCCGCTATGTGGTTTCGCGCATCCGGCAGATGGAACGGGAACTGGCGGAGGTCCGCAAACAGCGGGCGGTACAGCGCCAGAAACGGAAAAAGGCCGCGATCCCCGTCTGCGCGCTGGTGGGGTATACCAACGCGGGGAAATCCTCCCTGCTCAACGCGCTGACCGGCGCGGACGCCTTTGTGGAAGACAAGCTTTTCGCGACCCTGGACCCCACGAGCCGCCGCCTGGAAACAGGGGAAGGCCGGCGCCTGATCCTGACCGACACGGTGGGCTTTATCCGCCGGCTTCCCCACGCCCTGGTGGACGCCTTCCGTTCCACCCTGGAAGAGGCGTCCGGGGCCGATCTGCTGGTCCATGTTTTGGACATTTCCGACAGCGAGGCCCCCCGCCATTACGAAACTACCGTGGCGGTACTGCGGGAGCTGGGGGCCGACAAGCTCCCCGTGATCCCCGCCCTGAATAAAAGCGACCGCCTTTCCCCGGAAGAACTGGAGGCGGCCACGCGGCATTATCCCGGCGGCATCGCCGTTTCCGCCAAGACAGGGGCGGGCCTGGGCGAGCTTAGGCGGCGGATGATTGGGGGGGTGGGGCTCTAACCTCCCCTCCCCCCTTACCCCCCGAGCCGCGCAAGCCTCGCGCAGGCCTCCTCCACGTCCGGCCGGTGGCCGAAGGCGGAGAAGCGGATAAAGCCCTGGCCGGCCGGGCCGAAACCGGAGCCGGGGGTGGTGATCACCCGGCACTTTTCCAGAATTTCGGCGAACACGTCCCAGCTGTCCCGCCCGGGAAACCCTGCCCAGATATAGGGCGAGTTGCCGCCCCCCGTACAGGGGATGCCGAGCCCCCGCAGGGCGGCCCGGATCAGCGCGGCGTTTCCCAGGTAAAAGTCGCAGAGTTCTTTCATCTCTTTGACGCCTTCCGGATCAAGAGCCGCGATTGCCCCCCATTGGGCAATGTTGGACGCGCCGTTAAAGATAGTGCCGGAGACCCGCGCCCAGTCGGCGTTGACGCTTTCGCCGCCCGAGTATTTCAGTTCTTTGGGAACCACGGTCCAGCCGAGCCGCACGCCGGTAAAGCCCGCCGGTTTGGAGAAGGAGTTCACTTCGATAGCGCAGCCCCGCGCCCCGTCGATTTCGAAGATCGATTTAGGAAGCGCCGGATCGCGGATATATTCGCTGTACGCGGCGTCGAAAATAACAAGCGCCCCCTTTTCCCGCGCAGCCTTTACCAGCGCCCCAAGCTGTTCCCGGCCGGCCGTTGCGCCCGTGGGGTTGTTGGGCGAGCAGAAGTAGAAAAGCGCGTTTTCCGGCAGGGCCGCCAGATCGGGAAAATAGCCGTTCTCCGCCGTGCAGGGCAGGTAGCTAATCCCCCGGTAGCCCGCCCCCTCCCAGCCGCCCGCCGCGCCGGCAAGCACCGAGCCGTCAACGTATACCGGGTACGAGGGGTCCTGGACCGCCACCGGAGTCCCGGCCCCAAAGAGAAGCTGCAGCCGCCCTATGTCGCACTTCGCCCCGTCGGAGATAAAAACCTCATCCGCGGCAAAACCGCCCCGGTAAAACACCTCCGATATTTTCTCTCTCAGTTCCTCAAAGCCCTCGTCCGTATAGCCCAAGTAACCCTCCGCCGTTCCAAGCCGCTCTGCCCCCCCGGCAAGCCCCCGGCAGATATGCGGAAGTATAGGCTCGGTCGTATTCCCCACGCCCAGGCTGATAATACGCCCCTCCCGGCTTTCCGTGTCCGGGTGTGACGCCGCGAATTCCCGCCTGCGCCGGGCGATTTCCGGGAACAGGTATCCCGCCTTTATGTTCGCGATACAGGGGTTTCTTGCTATCATGGTTAATCTCCTCAGGAGGGGGGCCTGTTACCGGGCAGCGACCGCCCCATACCGGGCCGTTTTCCGGCCCCCCTGCGGCCCAGCCTTGCCGGGCAAATCGCGGGGTTTTGCCAAGCAACCCAAAGGGTTGCACAAAACCCCTAAAAAGCTTGCTGCGCAGCGGCAAGTCTTAGCCTACCCCCCCGGAAATACGCCGCCGCCTTTCCTTATCGTACAATAACCCCGCCCCCTTAATCAATCGCCGGGATCGGCCTTTGGGCGCATCCCGCCGCTTCAATCCCTTGCGCGTTCCCCGATGTCAGACATTATACGGAGATTCTACCGCAAAGTCGAAAAGGTAAAAGAAGTAAAGAATGAAAACCTCTTTAACTTATTCGACTTCGCGGTAAAAAATAACGGAATTATTTTAACGGAGTTATTTGCGTGCCCTGTTAAAAATCAGGGAAAATGCGCCCCCCTTCGTTCAGTAGAAATGAGCCATTTACTTAAAAACCAGTAGAAAAGAGCCCTCATAAATCTCAGGAGAAAAGCCATGATACGGCATGGCA
>JAIRZS010000016.1 GCA_031267115.1 Treponema sp. | reverse complement strand
TCGAGGGAAGCCTTGAGGACGCGGTAAACGAAGGGGTAAGGCGGGGCTACGCGGAAGCTTTTCTGCGGAAGTCGGTGGCAGCCGATCCCCTGGACCGGAAGAATACCGGCGACAATACCCCCGCCATGCTTTACGTTGACTTTGTCCCCGGCGACGGGATTGCCGTCACCGCCGCGCCCAAGGGCTTTGGAAGCGAGAACAAGAGCCGCCTGAAGATGCTCCGCCCCTCGGACGGGGTTGAGGGCGTAATTGAATTTGTACTTGAGACCGTGGAAAGGGCCGGGGCCGATCCCTGCCCGCCTATTGTTGTAGGGGTAGGCATAGGCGGCACTTTCGACAAGGCGGCGCTTCTGGCGAAGAAGGCCCTGCTCAGGCCCCTCGGCTCCCGCCACCGGCAGGAATACTACGCGGGGCTGGAAGCCGTGCTCCTGGAAAAAATCAACGCCCTGGGCATAGGCCCCCAGGGATTCGGCGGCGCGGCGACCGCGCTTGCCGTGATGATAGAAACCATGCCTACCCATATCGCGGGCCTGCCCTGCGCGGTGAACATCAACTGCCACGCGGCCCGCCATGCCAGGGTGGCGCTATGAACGTCCGCCGTATCGCCCTGCCCCTGACCGGGAAAATATGCGCCGAACTTAGGGCCGGCGACGCCGTGTACCTGAGCGGCGTCCTTTACAGCGCCCGCGACGCGGCACACAAACGGTTCATCGAGATGCTCGACGCCGGAAAGCCCCTCCCGTTTCCCCCGGAAGGCGCCTGCCTCTACTACATGGGCCCGTCGCCCGCCGCGCCGGGGCAGGTAATCGGCGCGGCCGGCCCCACCACGAGCAGCCGCATGGACGCCTATACCCCGCGCCTTTTGGGCCTGGGCGTCCTGGGCATGATAGGCAAGGGGGATCGTTCCGCCGAAGTTGCGGAGGCCATGATGCGGGCGGGGGCAGTGTATTTCGGCGCCCTGGGCGGCGGCGGCGCCCTCCTTTCGGACCGTATCAAAAAAGCGGAAGAAATCGCCTTTCCGGATCTTGGCCCCGAAGCGGTGCGCCGCCTTGTTGTGGAGGAATTCCCTGTAGTAGTCGTCATTGACTGCCTGGGAAACAACCTCTACCGCAGCGGGAGGGAAGCCTACCTGAAAAGCCTGGGAAAGCCTTAGCCGCGCCCTTCTTCCTGAAAGAAAAACGCGAAACATTCCGGCAGCGGGGCGCTCACGTCTATCCCCGCATCCGCGATTACAAGGCGGGAGGCGTGGAGCAGGAGCCGCTTTACCGCGCCCTGTTTGCGAAGCTCCCTGTTTAGCGCGAAGTCCCCGTATTTGTCGTCCCCCAAAACCGGGCAGCCTATCTGATGCAGATGCCTCCGTATCTGGTGCATACGG
Source organism: Treponema sp. (assembly GCA_031267115.1). Taxonomy (GTDB): domain Bacteria; phylum Spirochaetota; class Spirochaetia; order Treponematales; family Breznakiellaceae; genus JAIRRR01. Next base: position 6,090 of record JAIRZS010000016.1, on the reverse strand, counting down.
CCGGTCCCCAGCTCCAGTTCCAGCGCCGAAAATTCCGCGCCCCCGGCGGGAAGGCAGCCGCCTTTTAGCCGGGCGTAGCCTGTTTCCGCCGTTTTCCGCTTTCCACGGATATCCAGCCCTGTCCTGATGACGCCGGAATCGGGCGAGGGACGGCCGGCGCAGACGGCAAGGTAGCATTTGCGTACCGCCCCCTTCCCGCTGCTTCCGTCCCGCGCCCTGCCGGCCGCGAACAGGGCGGAAAATTTCGCCGCCGCTTCCCGGCCCTTGGCCACAAGCAGCGCCCCGCTTGTATCCCTGTCAAGCCGGTGTACAAGGAGCAGCGCCTTCCCTTCTTCAAGGCGGACAGCGGGGCCGAAGCGGCCCCCCGGATCCTTCAGAACCGAATCCAGGGATATTCCGACACCCTTGCCCCCCTGTACCGGAAACCCGGAAGGCTTGTTAAGGACAACGCATTCGTTATTTTCAAACAGAACGTCAATACGCTTCAACAGATTCCCGCCTTGCATTTCAGGCTGTTCCCAAACCAACCGGGTTTTGGAGCAAGCCCGCTTGATAGCCTTAAATTTGATGACAAGGCATTTCCCGAAATCCTGCCGGTTTTGGGAAAGCCTCCAATGGCCGATATAATAACATGATGTACAAATTCCCGAAAAGCCGCCTTTTGCCCGGCCTCTTTTTCCTTATACCCGCGCTGCTTGCCGCCGAACCCTTCTATTCGCCGGCCTGGGGTTTCAGGATCGATCTCCCCCCGGACATGGAACTACAGGCCGGGGACGGCAGGAACAAATTTTCCTTCCGGTCCGGTGAAAATGTCGTTTTTGAGCTTGCGGCCTATGACGCTTCGCGCTATGAAAGCATCGGGCAAATGGCGCTGGATGTAAAGGAACGCCTGGGCAGTTCCGGGGATATTTCCGGCTTCAATTATTACGGGATGGACGCGGCCCTTATGGAGCTTTCCTTTCCGGGCAGCAAAGGCTGGGCGCTCTTTGTCGAGCTTGAAGGGGCCGGAGGAGCCGCTTCTGCCGGGGCCGCTCCCGCCGGCGCGGAAAACCAAGGCGGCGGCCCGAAGCCCAAACTCCTTGCCCTGGCCTTCGGGCCGGCTGAAAGGGCGGAACTCCAGCCCCTCTACCTTTCCGTCCTGGACTCCGTGGCCCCCGCGCCGCTGTTTGCCCTCGCGCCCGGCCCGATCACCGAATTCGCCTATCCCCGGGAAAACCGGAAGCAGGTCCGCCCGGCAAACAGCCGCTCCCAGGCATGGATCTTCGACACCGACGCCGAAGCCGCCCAGTCCCTGGTGGACCGGGAATTCGGCGTACTCCGCCGCTACGGATCGGGCCCCTACTGGAAAGAAGCCTGGATACGGTTTTACCGGGCTATTTACCGGGATTCTTTTGACAGGCTGCGGGACATCGCCCTTGTTCTCGGGCAGGAGTGGGCTCGCGGCAAGGATGCCCCGGCAAACGGCGGAAGCGGCGCGGCTGCCGGCGCCATCCCCGGGCAGGCCCTTAAATGGGTACAGTCCTTCTCCTACGAGCGGGACCTTATGGGCAGCGATTTTGTGAATCTGGTAAGCGCCGCCCTGGAAGGCCGCGGGGACTGCGATACCCGTTCCCTGCTCTGGGCCGTCGTCCTGAGCCAGGCGGAAATACCCGCCGCGATCATGGTTTCCCGCGATTACAGCCACGCGATGGGGCTTGCCGGCATAGACGGCCCCGGCGCGCGTTTCGAATTCGCGGGCAGGGAATGGCTTGTCGCCGAAACCACCGCGCAGGTCGGCCTGGGGCTGATTAACAGCGAAACAAGCGACAGCGGCAAGTGGATAGGGGTAAATTTCTATTAAAATGGGCCGGTTTTAAGGCCCGGTCAGTGAGTACCCGGCTCCGGTTAGCGCCTGAGTTCCGAGATTTTTTGCAGTTCTTTGGGGTTAAAGAGATCCCGTATATCCAGAATAATCAGGTAGCCGTGATCCTGGCGCACCACCCCCTGGATATACTCCGCCCCGATGCCGCTCAGCATCTGCGGCGGCGGCTGGATATCCTCTTTCTCGATAGTGACCACCCTGGAAACCCGGTCGATAATCACCCCCAGCTTCATCCCGTCTATATCAATAATAACAAAACCCGACAAAAGCTCGTCTTCTTCGGAATTCAGGACCTTCCTTAAATGGAAGCGCTTGTGCAGGTTGATAATAGGAATAATCTCGCTCCGGAGGTTAAAAATCCCCTCCACATAAACCGGGGCGTTGGGAATCGCCCTGATAGCCTGAACCCGGACAATCTCTTTGACGTCCATAATATTAATCCCGTACAATTCCTCACCTAATTGAAAAGTGACCAACTGGTTCTGATCAGCCATACCCGCTACCCCTCAGCCTGTTTACTCACTTAAATATACTATTGTTCGGGGATTTCTGCAAGGCCCGCGTTGCGCCATCACCAATGACAAAGATCATAAAATCCTCCCAGCTTTTATATGGAAACCATCGGTGCGAAGACCCCGGCCCGTTGAAAAACTCCTCTTGCCTCCCCAAAGACCCCCGCGTTTTCCAACTAAGAAAAAAGAAGCGCTTTAGCTTTCCTTCTTCTACTTCTTTGGCTTTTTCGGCTTTGCGGTAAATTTCCAAAGCATGTTTTAAAGGCTCCTTCACGGAATGCGCCCAAATTTTTTAAAAATTTCGTAATTTTAAAATTGCTGTTTTTTTCGCCTTGCTTGATTAAAGCAAAACCGCGACTCATTCCCATATTATTCTATAGAGATATCACGGAGGTACTCATGAAAACAGGAATACATAAAACGGCCGCCCTGAAGCCCCCCCGCGAACCGGCGGGCGGGTTCCTGGCGCCGCGCCCGCGCGTCCCGCAAACTGCCGTAATACCGGCGTTGGCTGTGATCGGAATCCTTTGCGCCTGTTCAGGCTTAAGCGCCAGATCCCTGGGCCGTTATGTGCCGGGCGACTACGAAGGAACGGCTCCGGGATTTCGTGGCCGGGTACGGGCCGCCGTCCAGGTTGACGAAAACGGCATCGCGGGGATCAGCCTAAGCCACGAAGACGATGAGGAAATAGGCGGGGCGGCCATGCGGGAGCTTCTGGAACTTGTCCTCGAGGCAGGCTCCACGGACGACATCGACGCGGTAAGCGGGGCCACCGAATCCTCCCTCGCCTTCCTCGCCGCCGTTGACAACGCCCTGGACAAGGCCCGCGCGCCTTAAAAGCTTAACGGGACTGCAAACAGGGCTACCGCAAACACGGCCGCCGTACTGGAAAAAACAAAAATGCCGTGCTAGACTGTTTCCATGAGCGATTGTATTTTTTGCAGAATCGTAGAAGGCGAAATTCCCTCCCGGAAGCTATTCGAAGACGAGGATATTCTCGCCTTCCACGATGCCGCCCCCCAGGCGCCGGTCCATTTTCTGGTGATCCCCAAAAAGCACATCCCGAATATCATGGAGCTTGGGGACGGCGGCGCCGCCCTGCTGGGCAGGCTTCTCGATACAGCCCAGAAACTCGCCGCCGGGCAGGGCTGCTCCGAAAAAGGCGCCCGCTTTGTCATCAACTGCAAGTCCGACGGCGGGCAGACCGTGGATCACCTTCATGTCCACGTGCTTGGAGGCCGGCCCCTCGCGTGGCCCCCCGGTTAAAAGGCCGGACTCTGCAAAATACCCAGGAGGGGGGCCTGTTACCGGAGGGCGGGCCAATTGAAAACAGGCCGCCGTCCGGCCCCCCTGCGGCCGGGCCTCGGTCCCGGCCTACCCCCCAGGCGGGGACGCCCGTTGCCGGCGTTTCCCGAATTTCCGGCGCAAAGTGAAACAGGTAAGAAAACCCGCTAAAAAATCTTCCGATCCCCGTAAAAAACCGCAGGCCCGGGGCAGGCCCAAAAAGAGCCGCCGCGCGGACAGCCTTGAAGCCCGGGCCAGGGCCGCGCTTATCGCGGCGGTCTGCACCGCCATAGCGGTCGGGGTGTCGGTGCTCCTCCTCATCACCTTTGGCGGCGGAAACGCCCCCTATCCGCTCCCGGAAGCCGCCCCGCCTCCCGAACGTATCGCGGCCCCGCCCGCGCCCGCCCCGGAACAGCCGGAGCAGCCGCCCCCGGCAAACCGGCCTGCCGCGCAGCCCCCGGCAGCAGCAGCCCCGCCGGCAGCCGCCCCGGAACAAACCGCCCCGCGCAAAGCGCCGCCGCCGGTACGCCAATCCCCCCCGGCAAACAGCGCCCCCGCGGCGGAACGGCCTGCCGTGCAGCCCCCGGCGGCCCCCCGGCCGGCCGGAACCGTGCCTGCGGGCCGTCCCGAAAGGCCGCGGCCTTTGAAACGGCGGGGAACCGTGGCGCTGGTCATCGACGACGCGGGGAACAATCTGCGGGAACTGGAGCCGTTCCTGAATTTTCCCGGCCCGATGACCATAGCCGTCCTGCCGGGGCTGCCCCATTCGGCGGAGGCTGCCCGGCGCATACGGGCCGCAGGAAAAGAAGTGTTCCTGCACCAGCCAATGGAAGCCCTGAACGGGCAGAATCCCGGGCCGCAGGCGGTGTTCAGCAGCATGGACGGTGCGGAAATCCGGCGGATCATAAGCCGCAACCTTGATGAGATCGCGCCTGTCGCCGGGCTGAATAACCACCAGGGTTCGAAGATAACCATGGACGAAAAGGCTATGGAAGCCGTACTTTCCCTGTGCCGGGAGCGGGGCATACAGTTTCTGGATTCCCGGACCACCGCGGACACGGCGGCCCCCGGCGCGGCAAAACGGCTGGGGATGAAGATCGGCGAGCGGGACATTTTTCTGGATAATGTGCAGGAAAGGGCGGCTATCGCGGATTCGCTGGAAGCGGGGCTGGCGCGGGCGGAAAGCCGCGGCAGGGCGCTGATGATAGGCCACACCTGGTCGCCGGAACTTGCCCCGCTGCTGACGGAACTCTATCCAAACCTGGTCGAACAGGGTTATGTTTTTTCTACCGCGTCCCGTTTAATAAAAGAAGGGTATGAGCAATGAAGGTCCTGGGAATAGAATCCTCCTGCGATGAATGCGCCGCCGCAGTGGTGGAAGACGGAACCTGGGTACTCTCCAATGTTGTGGCCACCCAGATCCCCTGGCACGCCGCCTACAACGGAGTGGTGCCGGAAATCGCGAGCAGGATGCACACGGAGTGGATCGGCGGCGTGGTAAAAGAAGCCCTGGACCGCGCGGGAATCGGGCCGGGCGGCGTAGACGGGGTGGCGGCCACCGCCCATCCGGGCCTGCTCGGTTCCCTCCTGGTCGGCCTCAACTTCGCCAAGGCCTTTGCCTGGGCCAGGCAGATTCCCTTTATCGCCGTGGATCACATGCTTGCCCACCTCTACGCCCCCCGGCTTTCGGCCGCCTCTCCCTCCGGGGAACAAGTATCTCCCGAAAATACGGCCCCGGACTATCCTTTTCTGGGCCTCCTGGTTTCCGGAGGGCATAGCATCATATGCCGGGCAGACGGCTTTGACGATATCGCCGTCATGGGGACCACTATCGACGACGCGGCGGGCGAGGCTTTTGATAAAGTGTCAAAGCACTACGGCTTCGGCTACCCCGGCGGCGCGGCGATTGACCGGCTCGCGAAAGAAGGGGACCCGGAGGCCTTCCGTTTCCCCCTGCCCAAACTCTACAAGGGAGACCACCCCTACGATGTTTCCTATTCGGGACTCAAGACCGCGGTGATAAACCAGCTTGAACAGTTCCGGGCAAAACCCCGCCCCGCCGCAGCGGACAGCGCCGGGGGGACGCCCGCCGGGAACAGCGAAGCCGCCGGTATCGCCGCCTCTTTTCAGAAAACAGCGGTAGAAATACTGTTACGCGCTTTATTCCGCGCGGCGGAGGACACCGGCATCAGTACTATTGTCTCGGGCGGCGGGGTGGCGGCAAACTCCCTCCTCCGCGCAAAACTTGCCGAACGGCAGGGCCTCCGCTGCGTGTTCCCCCCCCCGGAACTCTGCGGCGACAACGGCGCCATGGTCGCGGGCCTGGGCTTTCAGTACCTCGCCCGCGGGGACCGTTCCCCCCTCAACGCCTCCGCCTCCGCCCGGATAAAGGCGTTCAAGCGCCGCTACCCGTAGAATCATTTTGACGGAAGA
>JAIRZS010000358.1 GCA_031267115.1 Treponema sp. | reverse complement strand
TAGGGGGGACGGACAGGGCCTGCGCCTGTCTGCCGCCGCCCGTGCGGTAACAGGCCCCCCTTATGGTGCGGCTATTGCGGACTGTCCAAAACGGCGCTTGACATTTCCGGGGAAATATGCCAGAGTAAGAACGTAATTACCAGGGGTGCTGGAAAGGGGTCCGAAAGGGCGCCCGGCTCCGGCTGAGAAAAGGCGGCTTAACGCCCTTAACCCTTTACCTGATCCGGATAATGCCGGCGGAGGAAGTGTAGGTGTGCTGAACGCGGACTATACGCCTTTCCGGTTTCCGGGAAGGCGTTTTTTTTGACTTAGTTTTTACGGAGGCGCAAAATGGAACAACCGGAAGCAAGCATGGCGATTCAGGTTCTGCCGAAGATCCCGGCGGACCCGGCGGAAAAACAGAACGAGGGGGACGGGGTTATCCGCGTGGTGGACGCGGTTATCGCCTACCTCAAGGGGACGGGGCTGCCCGTATTTGTAGGCCCTTTCGAAACTACCATCGAGGGGGGCTTTGAAAGGCTCTGGGAGATTGGCAGGGAATGCCAGCTTATCTGTATCAGGGAGGGGGCGGAGAGCGTCTCGGCTTATATCAAATTCGCCTATAACCCCAAAGCCGGGGTATGGAGCATAGACAAAAAGGTAGCCAAGCACCATGCCTGACGGCCCGCCCAAAAACCTTCCGGCCCTGCGGGAAAGCCCGCAAAGACGCCTGCAAAGATACCCGCAAAACCGGATAGGGCCTTTCGCTTTCAGGGCGACGGGGGCTGCCTGGGTTTTCATAACGGTAATGGTACTTGCGTGGCAGGGGGCAAGCATGGCCCGCCTTGTCCCGCCGTACATGCTGCCGGGCCCCCTGGATGTCGCGCTTGCCTTTATCAGGGACTTCCCCCTGCTTGCGGGACACCTTGGCTATACGCTTTTCGAGGCGGCGGCGGGGCTGCTGCTTTCGATACTGGCGGCCTTCGCCCTCGCGGTGATCATGGACGCGGCCCCCCTGCTTAAGGAATCGGTAACGCCGGTACTGCTCCTCACCCAGACTATGCCCACCATAGCTATAGCCCCGCTTCTGGTGCTGTGGATGGGCTACGGCGCTGCGCCGAAAATCGCGCTGGTTTTCCTTACCTGTTTTTTCCCGCTTACCATTGCCCTTCTGGGGGGGCTTTCCCAGGCGGACGGCGACGCGGTAAAACTGTTACAATCCATGGGCGCGCGGAAGGTCCAGGTTTACCGGTATATCAAGCTCCCCCAGGCCGTCCCGGCGTTTTTTTCCGGGCTGAGGATATCGGCTTCCTACGCGATAGTCGGGGCGCTTATCTCCGAATGGCTCGGCGGGAAGGCGGGGCTGGGCGTCTACATGACCAGGGTGCGCAAGTCCTACTCTTTCGACCGGATGTTCGCGGTAATCCTCCTCACCTCGGTTTTAAGCCTGTACCTGATGAAGCTGGTGTCTTTTCTTGAAACGCTGGCGACGCCCTGGAACAGGCCCGACAGAAAACAGTGAACAGTGAACAGTGAACAATGAGCAATGAACGATGAAGAATGAGCAATGAATAATGAGGAGAGGCTTCGACATCTGGTCCACTCTTGGCTCTCCCATCTTCCATTGTTAATTGTTAATTGTTAATTGTTAATTGTTAATTGCTCACTGTCTTTGACTTATTCGACTTTGCGGTAAATTCTTGAGGTTGTTAAATTCTTTAGGTTTGATTGAAAATTACAGAGGTATATAAAATGAAAAGAACTAAGATAATTGTATTGGCGGCGGCGCTGGCTTTCGGGGCGGCGGTTCTTTCAGGGTGCGGCGGGAAGAAGGACGCGGGCGCCATACGCGTCGTGCTGGACTGGACGCCGAACACGAACCATACAGGGCTTTACGCCGCCCTGGAAAAGGGGTACTTTGCGGAGGAGGGGATAGGGCGGGTAGAAATAATGCAGCCCCCCGAAGACGGCGCCCTGTTACTCCTCGCGGCGGGGAACGCGGAATTCGGCGTGGAATTCCAGGAAAGCATGGCGCCGGCCCTCGCGCGGGAAGATCCCCTGCCGGTAATTGCCGTGGCGGCCATAGTCAGCCACAATACAAGCGGCATCATGTCCCTGGCCAGGGCCGGGATAACCCGCCCGCGCGACCTAGAAAACAAGCGCTACGCCTCCTGGGAAACCCCGCTGGTAACGGCGGTAATCAGGAACATCGTGGAAAACGACGGCGGCGATTTTTCAAAGGTAACGATGATTCCCAGCTTCGCCACCGACGCCTTTTCCGCGCTGGAAACCGATGTAGACGCCATCTGGATCTACTACGGCTGGGACGGCGTTGCCGCGGAACTGCGGGGGAAAGCCGTCAATTACCTTGATCTGGGCCGCGTCAATCCCCGCTTTGATTTTTACACCCCGGTACTCGCGGCCAACAGCAATTACGCGGAAAAGAACCCCCAAACAGTAAAACAGTTTCTCAGGGCCGTAAGCCGGGGCTATGAATTTGCCGCCGGGAACCCCCGGGAAGCGGCGGAAATACTGCTGAAACACGCGCCGGAACTGGACAGGGGCCTGGTAACGGCGAGCCAGCAGTACCTCTCCGGGCGCTACCGTGACGGGGAACTTCCCTGGGGCCGCTTTGACGGCGATCGCTGGGACGCGTTTTACGGGTGGATGTTCGAAGAGGGCCTTCTTGAGCGGGACATACGCGGCAAGGGCTTTACCAACGATTATCTGCCCCGGGAATAGCCCGTGCTTTTTTCCTGCCGGGGCGTCACGAAATACTACTTACAGGAGCCTGTTATCCGGGACGTAAGCGTGGAGCTTCCCGAAGGGGGCTTTATTTCCCTGCTCGGGCCTTCCGGGGTTGGGAAGACCACGCTCTTTAACATCCTTTCCGGCGTGGACCGCCCGGATGAGGGCCGGGTATTTCTCGATGACGAGGATATTACCGGCGTATCGGGCCGGGTAAGCTATATGCTCCAAAAGGATCTGCTCCTGGAATTCCGCACGGTTCTGGACAACGTGATCCTCCCCCTGGTGATCCGGGGGGAAGCCAAAAAAAAGGCCCGCGCCAGGGCCGCCCCTTTCTTCCCGGTCTTTGGCCTTGAAGGCTGCGAGACAAAATACCCCCGCGAGCTTTCGGGCGGCATGAGGCAGCGGGCGGCCCTGCTGCGGACCTGCCTGAACGCCGGGCAGCTTGCCGAGACTGAACTATGGCCGGGCGGCGGCGCGGAAAAACCGGACGCCGCAGGTTCCGGGCCGGGCGGCGGGAAAAAACACAGGCCGGTCATACTTTTGGACGAGCCCTTCTCCGCCCTGGACGCCATTACCAGGCGGACCATGCAGGAATGGTACCAGGGCATAAGCCGGGGCCTGGGCCTTTCCACCCTGTTCATCACCCACGACGCGGAAGAGGCGGTGGACCTTTCCGACCGGGTCTACATCATGACCGGCAGGCCGGGCCGGATCGCCCGGATCATCGACATACAGCCCCCCCGCCCGCGCCCTCGCTCGTTTGCCGCCTCGGGCGAATTCGCGCGTTTCAAGGGCTTAATCCTGGACACGCTGGAAGGCCGCGGCGAGGCGTAGTCCTTACGCGAAACCCGAAACCCGGCAGCCGCCGCGCCTAATGGGGGGCCTGTTACCGGGCGGGCGGCCCGGACGGACGCAGGCCCTGTCCGGCCCCCCTGCGCCGGAGCCTCCTCCCCGGCTCCGCCGGGTCCGGGGTCTCCGGCTACCCCCCAATTCGGCGCAATATACGCGGAATTTTTACCGCAAAGTCAAAAAAGTCGAATAAGTTTTTTACTCTCAGGTCCTGTTCTTGATCTCTCTCCGAAATGCCTCATTTATGGAACTCCAAAACCGGGAGAGGGACTGCGGTTCTGATGTCCGAAAGGGCCTTGAAAACCCAGGAATGGGCGTTATTAGGCAAGGAACGGAACCCTATCCAGCCGGCGGCGGCATCGGCGGCGGCCAAAGTATGAACATATTGGCCTTGCGTGGTCTGTCCGCAGTGGCGGCAGGCTAAAGTCTGGCCGTGTCAATTTGCCAGGAACCGGGCTTTTTTCGTTACCGCCTGATAACGGGTTTTATATTCCCTGGTTACCGCCTGTTTTTCTTTCATAGTTAACCCCATTCGGACACCCTCCTTTTATGGTAATTGTTCAGTCGGGGGGCTAAAGCCCCCGCTCCGCAAAAAGTCTTGTCAAGACTTTTTGCCATATCCGGTTGAACGAGGGGGTCTGACCCCCGCCGCTTGGCATTTATTGGCAAGTGATAGGCTGAATAGTTACAAAAATCTTCACATTATTATATTGATATTAAATCGCCGCTGAACGCGGGGGAGACTTTTTCATGCCGAATGTGTACAATTATGTAAATATATAAAGATTACCGGGAGGTTCTTATGGGCCGGATTATCGTTCTGAAAAATTT
>JAIRZS010000283.1 GCA_031267115.1 Treponema sp. | reverse complement strand
ACCCTCTGGCCGGGCAATAGCGCAGTTGGTTAGCGTACAAGTCTGGGGGACTTGGGGTCCCCGGTTCAAATCCGGGTTGCCCGACCAGGGGATTTTGGAGAAAAAGAAGGCCGGTTCCTCGCGTGGGGGGCCGGCCTTTGCTTTTGCCGCGCGGAAGCTCCCGAAAGTATGCCGCCTATGCGCCCTTCCCCAGCCGTTCCCTGAGCAGGTTCACGGCTTTCTCCAGCATTTTCGCCAGGGGCAGGGGCTCCAGGCCTACCAGGATGAAGTGGTCCTGCTGCAGGGGCAGAAGGACGCGCTCGCCGGGCGAGGCCATGACCGCTTCCGCGATGGAGGGGGTTATCTCGCCCATCATGCTGTTGGGGATTACGATGCCGATGGGCCCGAGGATGAAATCGGCGCAGGGGACTGTTACCCTGACCGCGTTTTCCCCGGCGGCCCCCCGGTGGGCCCCGGCTTTTATCATCCGCTCGACCGCCACCGCGTTGGTCCCTAGGGCGAGAATTTCGGTATCCGGCAAATCAAGCTCCCGGATCCTCCCGATAAGCTGGACGCCGATGCCGCCGCCCATGCCGTCAATAATCACTATGGTCCTTTTCATTTTTTTCCCTGTCTTTCCTTTCCTTTTTCTTTTTCCCTATGCAGCCGGCAATTCCCCTTTTTACCGCCGGTAAAGGACACAAAAAATTGCAGCAAGGGGTGGCCGGGGGAAAAGCGCCCTCCGTAAGGAGGGACTTTTACCCCCGGCCAGGACCCCCGAGAAATTCTCACAGTGTCCTTTCGCTTTCTGCCGGGCAAACTGAGAATTGCCCGCTACTTATCTACCGCTTGCATAAAGCCAGACGCTTTTATAACATAACTCGGTGATTTATGAAAGATATATCCATTCTGCCCCCGGACCGGTACGGCTACGATTTTATCCCCCGGAAATACCTGCACCCGGGCGAGGACGAGTACTGGCGGCGCAACGAGCAGGCGGGGAGGCCCCCTGATTCCTGGCGGCGGCTGGAATCGCGGGAAATTGAGACCCTGGTTAAAAACGACAATTTCTGTTCCAACTGGGACCATTTTCTGGTAAGCGATCCTTTTGATCCGGGCCTGATACGGAATTCCGCTTTTTACGGCCTTATCCGCCTGGGGGCTTTGCGGGACGTGCTTTTGCAGCACCACGACTTCCGCATCCCGGCGGGGATCCGCAGCAGCACTATTATTTCAAGCGACATCGGGAACGACGCGGCTATCCAGGACTGCGCCTATATCTCCCACTACATCATAGGCGAAAGGGTCATACTTTCCCGCATTGACGAACTCCAGGTAACAAACCACGCCAAGTTCGGGAACGGGGTGATCATGGAGGGCGAGGAAGAGGATGTGCGGATATGGATCGACGTGATGAACGAGGCGGGCGGGCGGCCTATCCTTCCCTTCCGCGACATGATCCCCGCGGACGCCTTTCTCTGGGCCGCCTACCGGGACGACAGGGAGCTGACAAGGCGGCTTATGGAGATAACGCAGGACGAGTACGGCGGGCGGCGGGGTTCCTACGGGACCATAGGCTCGGGGAGCGTAATAAAAAGCTGCAAGATCATCAAGGATACGGCGGCGGGAAACGCGGCCTATATAAAAGGGGCGAACAAGCTCAAGAACCTGACGATCCTCTCCTCCGAAGACGAGCCGACCCAGATCGGCGAGGGGGTGGAGCTGGTAAACGGCATTGTAGGTTACGGCTGCCATGTCTTCTACGGCTCCAAGGCGGTGCGTTTTGTCATGGGCAGGAACTGCAACCTCAAGTACGGCGCCCGGCTCATCCATTCGGTGCTTGGCGACAATTCCACTGTTTCCTGCTGCGAGATACTGAACAACCTGATCTTCCCCTTCCACGAACAGCACCACAATAATTCGTTTTTAATAGCGAGCCTTATCGGCGGGATGAGCAATATGGCCGCAGGCGCTACCATAGGGAGCAACCACAACAGCCGGGCCAACGACGGCGAAATCCGGGCGGGCCGGGGTTTCTGGCCGGGGCTTTCGGTTACGCTGAAACACTCAAGCCGTTTCGCAAGCTATGTGCTTATCGCCAAGGGAAACTACCCCTACGAGCTTAACATCACCCTGCCCTTTTCCCTGGTAAACAACAATGTTAAAAAAGACCGGCTTGAGGTGCTGCCCGCCTATTTCTGGATGTACAACCTCTACGCCCTGGAGCGGAATTCCTGGAAAGCCTTTAACCGGGACAAACGCAAGGTACGCCTCCAGCAAATCGAAATAAACTACCTTGCCCCGGATACGGCGGAAGAAATACTGTCGGCCCTGGAACAAATGGAACTCTGGATGAAAGAGGCGGGCATTGATCCCGCGGGCATAAAGCCGGCCGACATAAAAACAGCCGGCAGGAACGGCGACGCGGACGAGGACCCGGAGTACGCCTACATCCCCCGGTCCGACGAGGAAATACCCGCGCCGGGCCTTGAGCGGCACAAAAGGGGCGCCGTGCTTCTGAAACCCCGCCGGGCCTATCTTGCCTACCGCGAAATGCTCTACTTCTACGCGGCGAAAACCATAATCGCCTATCTGGAAGAGCGGCCCGGGCTTTTATTCAGGGAATTTTTAGAGGAAGCGGGCGGGGCGGAGCGGGTAAGGGAATGGGTCAACCTGGGGGGGCAGGTAGTCCCCGCCTTCCGGCTGGACAGGCTCCGGGGGGATATACGCGGGAAAAAACACAAGGACTGGCTGTCCGTCCACGGGGCATACGGCGAATTTGCCTGCCATTACCCCCTGGACGCGGCGCGCCACGCCTGGGCTGTGCTTAACTCCATTTCTGTTTGCAAAAATGCCGGGGACTTTAAAAGAGAGCTTGGCACGGTAGTAGAGATCCAGCGCAAGGTTACCGGGCAGATATACCTGAGCCGCGCCAA